>JBAWEN010000435.1:0-5037 GCA_049591215.1 Methylocystis sp.
AAAGCCGACAGCGGCGGAGCGGGGTTTTCCGCCGGCGAAACGTTATCATATATTCGGTGCGCCGGGAGCGCGCCGAATCGCCTATCGGCAAGGATCCTAAATGACCGAGGACTCCGACGAAAAGCCCCGTCCCGCGACCAGCCATACGCTCGGCCAGCCGCTCGGCGCTTTATCAATCGCCGAATTCGACGAGCGCATCGCGCTGCTGCGCGCCGAGATTTCGCGCCTCGAGGCGGCGCGAGAGAAAAAACACGCGGCCAACGCGGCGGCGGCGGCGTTTTTTAAAAAATGAGCGCCCTTCGAAATCAACGGGCTCCCTCGTTTACCTTCGCTGTCGCGTAACCTCCGCGGCGAGTGTGAATCCCGAGCGATTCCCGTCACAATAATATTACTCCCTTTGCCCTAGATTGTTTAAATTAGCGAGAGTTTGCCGGGGCTTCTCGCGCACAGGGAACATTGGCCATGCTTAATCGTCGTGAGTTATTGGTGGGCGGCGCGGCCGCGGGATTGGCGCCGGCGTTGCCGGCGTTCGCGGATCAAGCCGCGCCGGCGCTGGTGAGCGAAAGCGCGAAAGTGCGCGCCCTATTCGACGCTTTCTTTCAACAGCGCCTGCTGCGAAGCCCCGAACTCGCCACCAGTCTTGGTCTCGACAAAGGCGATCTGGCGGGACTGAAGAGGCGTTTGGGCGAGCGTTCGCCGGCGGCGGTCGCCCGGAACGCCGCCGATACGGAACGACAACTCGCACAGCTACGGAGCATCGACCGCGCCGCTCTGCCCGGCGCCGACGCCGTAAGCTACGACACCGTATTGTTCGCCACCGAGGTCCGCAACGAAGGCGACAGAAATTTCAATTACGGCGGCGGTGGATCGGGCGAGCCCTATGTCCTCAGCCAATTGAGCGGCTCCTATCGCGAAGTTCCGGATTTCCTCGACACCAAGCACCGGATCGAGACCGTCGACGACGCCGAGGCCTATTTGGCGCGGCTCGACGAATTCGCCCGGCTCATGGACGAGGAGCTTGAGCTAGCGCGCCACGACGTCGGCGTTGGCGTCGCGCCTCCGGATTTCGCGATCGACAAGGCCCTCGTGCAGATGCGGGCGTTTTTGGGAACGCCGGCCGATAAAACCACGCTGGTGCAATCGCTGGTCCGCCGCGCCGGGGCGAAAAATTTGCCTGGCGATTGGGCGGGCCGGGCGGAGGCGGCCTATATCGGCGAAATCCTTCCGGCGCTGGACCGCCAGGCGGCCTATCTCGCGAAATTGCGCGGGAGCGCCGTGCATCTCGCCGGCGTCGGCGGATTGCCCAAGGGCGCGGATTACTATCGAGTGTCGTTGAAGGAAAGCACGACATCGACCATTTCGCCGGACGAGCTTCACGAACAGGGAACAGCGCTCGTCGCCGAGCTTTCCGCGCAAATCGGCGCCTTGCTCGACGCACAGGGCGTCGCGGCCGGCGCCAACGTCGGGCGAAGGCTGGCGGCGCTGCGCGCCGATCCCAAATTCCTTTACGACAACACCGACGCGGCCAAGGAGAAGTTGATCGCCGATCTTAACGCGAAGGTCGCGGCGGTGCGCGAGAAGCTGCCGCCCTACTTTGGCGCGTTGCCAAAGGCGGGGGTCGAGATCAGGCGCATCCCCAAGGAAATCGAGGCGGGGTCGCCGGGCGGTTATTATGAGCCGGGCTCCCTCGACGGCGCGCGGCCCGGCGCTTACTACATCAACCTTCGCGACACCGCTGAATTGGCGCGCTGGAAGCTGCCGACCCTCACCTATCACGAGTCGATTCCCGGTCATCATCTGCAGATCACTCTGGCCAACGAAATGCCGGACCTGCCGCTGATCCGCAAGGCCACCTGGTTCTCGAGCCATGGCGAGGGCTGGGCGCTCTACGCGGAGCAACTGGCGGTCGAAATGGGCATGTATGATGATGATCCGCTGGGCCGCGTCGGGCAGCTTCAGGCGGCGTTGTTCCGGGCCGCGCGGCTCGTCGTTGATACGGGCCTGCACGCCAGGGACTGGAGCCGCGAGCGGGCGATCGCTTATTTCGTCGACGCGCTCGGAGAAAATGAAAGCGTGGCGACGACGGAAATCGAGCGTTACTGCGTGTGGCCGGGCCAGGCTTGCAGCTACATGGTGGGCAAGCTGACCTGGCTGCGTCTGCGCGACGAAGCCAAACGGAAGCTTGGCGCCAAATTCGATTTGCGCGCGTTCCACGACGCCGGCCTGCTCTCGGGATCCGTGCCGCTCCCCGTGCTGGAGCGCGTGATCGGCGACTACGCGAGCAAGAGCTGACGGAAGAGCGCGCTGGAGAAGCGCCTCCCGCGCGGCTCGGGCTTGTCAAGACCGTCAAATCGGGGGAAGATTTGCTTGGCCGCGAAGATTTATCCGGGCAACGTCCTATCAAATCATTGAAGGGTATCGCTCCTCATGGAACATGATTGGCTGCTTTTCTTCTCCGCGCTTTCCCCATGGAAGGCGGCTATTCTGCTTGTAATTCTGCCTGCCGCCGTGACGATGGTCGGTTCGATTGCCGTGCGCCGCCTATTTGGCCTCGAGCGTCTCGTCATCAACAACGAAGTCGCGGGATTCAAATTCGCTGTCGTGGGCATAGTCTACGGATTGCTTTTGACCCTGGCCACGATTTCCGCATGGGACAAATTTAGCGAGGCGCACGTCGCGGTCATTGAAGAAGCGGCGGCGGCCAATGCTATTTATCAGCTTACTAATAGGCCGGAACAAGATCAACTGGCGGTCCGTGCGGCCTTGAGCAAATACCTTATGCTTGCAATCGATAAAGATTGGCCAGCAATGGAAGTTGAGCAGGAGAGTGAAGAGGTAAGCGGCGCGCTCAACGAGCTTTATACCGATGTTATTCAACTTATACAAAAATCATCCGTGGCGCGCGCGCAAATTATGGCGCCAGCACAAACTAGAGCCACGGGCCGGGCGCAAAATGTAGCTGTCCTTCCGGCGCCCAATGAAGCCATGGCCCAAGCGTTGGCAATAGAGCTAATCAAGCAACTCGATAACGTAACTAAATCGCGTCGGACGCGATTGCACCTTTCTAGCGGCATAGTCCCTGATATGATGTGGTGTGTTTTGGTGGTCGGCGCCACGCTCACGGTTGTATTTACGTTCTTTTTTGGCTTGGCAAATACTGTCGCTCAAGTATCAATGACCGGTATATTGGCGGCCATGATATTTATGTCTCTGCTTATGACCCTATCGTTTGATCATCCTTTCACGGGGCCGGTGCACATTGGACCCGAACCGCTGAAGGATCTGCTCAAAACGTTCGCGCATAGCTGACAAATGTCCCGCCCGCGGGGGCGAGGTAGCCCTCGCCTCGTGTCTCGAAGGCGGAAAGCGACGCGTGGCCGCTTTCCGCCCTAAAACCTCACTTCGCGGCTTGTTCGAGATGCCCCAAAGCCGCTTCGGCGTGCTTCGTCGCTTCTTCGGCGTGGCCCTTCTCGCCAGTCTCGATGGCTTCGTTGAGATGGGTGATGCCCTCTTTCGTGTGCTCGTTATCCGACGCCTTTTCGGCGGCGTTGGCATGCTTCAGCGCGGCCTCGGCATGGGTTACGAGCACCTTCGCATGGCCTTGCTTGCCATGGTCGATGGCTTCCTTGGTATGGCTGATCGCCTCGGCCAAATGGTCCTCGGCCATGGCGAGACTCGGGACCAGCAGGCTGGCGACTCCGAGGCTGAGAGCGAGAGCGAAAGTTCTACGATTCATAATTTGCGTCTCCCATTTCTATTCCCGTTGGTCCGAGAATTACACACGAAAGAATGGGCTAACTTAACTATTCTGGCAAGGTGTAATAGTCTCGGCGCGAATGCCGACCGACTCTTAGAATATTACGGTCGCTCGGCGTGAATATAGAGACGGTCTTTACTCATCAGACCCGCGAAGAGGGAAATTTATTCCCTCGTCACTTGGCATGGATCTGTGCTCAGCTCTTCTCCGGCAGGTTCAGACGGATGTGCAACTCGCGCAATTGCTTCGTCGTCGCGGGCGAGGGCGCGCCCATCAGCGGATCTTCGGCGCGCTGATTGAGCGGGAACAGCGTCACCTCGCGCAGGTTTTCCTCGCCGGCGAGCAACATCACGATGCGGTCGACGCCCGGCGCGATGCCGCCATGCGGCGGCGCGCCATATTGGAAGGCGCGATACATGCCGCCAAACCGCTCGATCAGCACGTCCTCGTCATAGCCGGCAATCTCGAAGGCGCGGCGCATGATGTCGGGACGGTGGTTTCGGATCGCCCCGGAGGACAGCTCCACGCCATTGCAGACGATGTCATATTGCCAGGCGAGAATGTCCAGCGGATCCATGGTGTCGAGCGCGTCGAGCCCGCCCTGCGGCATGGAGAAGGGATTGTGCGAGAAGTCGATTTTCTTGTCGTCCTCGTTATATTCGTACATCGGGAAATCGACGATCCAGCAGAATTCGAACACGTCGGTCTTGGAGAGCCCGAGGTCCGTTCCGATCCGGACGCGCGCGGCGCCGGCGAGTTTCGCGGCGGGAGTCTCCTCGCCAGCCGAGAAAAACACCGCGTCGCCGGCCTTGACGCCAGCCTTGGCGGCGATGGCGGCCTGCGCCTCGGCGGGGATGAATTTGGCGATCGGCCCCTTGCCGGCAAGCGCGCCGTTCTCTTCCTCGAAGATCACATAGCCGAGACCCGGCGCACCCTCGCTCCGCGCCCAGTCGTTGAGCTTGTCGAAGAAACTGCGCGGCTGCGCGCCAGCGCCGGGCGCGGGTATCGCGCGCACGGTCTTGCCCTTAAACGCCTTGAACGACACGTCCACGCGCGCGAATTCCTCGGACACATCGGCGATGACCAGCGGATTGCGCAAATCCGGCTTGTCCGTGCCGTATTTCAGCATCGCGTCCCGATAGGCGATGCGCGGAAACGCCTTGGTCACCGGCTTGCCGTTCGAAAATTCCTCGAACAGCCCTTGCAGCACCGGCTCGATGGAGGCGAACACGTCTTCCTGCGTGACAAAGCTCATTTCGACGTCGAGTTGATAGAATTCA
>JBAWEN010000436.1:0-3867 GCA_049591215.1 Methylocystis sp.
GTCGATGACGAAACGCAGAAGGTCAAAAACCAAGCGTCTATCCTTTTTTTCGTGTCGCAAGCGGTGCGCCTGGCGTGGTCGCGGGCGCGCCCTTCGTAACATCGGCGCGCGCGTCGAACCGCTCTCTCGCCCACACCACTCGGTTGGTGGTCCAGGCGCGGAGCCATACCGCCAGCATCACCGCCTCCCGAAGCAGAAAGATTACGGGAGCTTCCCATGATAGGCGCCAACCCTTCATAAAGGAAAGCCAGGTCTCGAGCGCGAACCAGAGCAACACCGTCGCGCCCGCGGCCGCGAATGGCGTCAGCTTGGCCAGCGGAGCGGCGACGCCCGCGGCGATAAGCGCCGGAAACGCCTGGCAGAAGGGCTCCGCCAGGAACGACAGCAGGGCGTCGCCTCGGCGAATCACGCTCCAGCGAAGTTGGCGCTGGTATACATCGCGAAAAGTGCGACGCCCAAGCTCTTGCCGCACAGGTCGGTGCGAAAAAACCGTGCGCAAACCGATTCGCGCCAGCGCCTTCGACATCGCATTGTCCTCGCCGACGGTGTGCGCAATCGCGTCGAAGCCGCCAGCGCGCAAAAAATCGCCGCGCCGAAACAGCATGATCTTGCCGACGCCAAAGCCATGCCCCAGCGCGGACGCCCAAAACAGCATGCGCGAATGGGGGCCGTTCAATATCGACGCCTCGACGTGGGCGGCGAGATTTTCCGAATTGGCTCCGTAGGGAATGGCGCAGACGAGCCCGACATCCGCGTTCAATTGCCGCATGTGCTCGGCGAGATCGTCGGGCTCCAGAACGGCGTTCGCGTCTTTCATCAGGATCGTGTCGTGGGTCGCTTGCGTAAAGGGCGCGACAAGATTGTCCACCTTTGGGCTTTTGGCGAATTTCGCGGTCGAGTGCAAAAACCGCGTGGGAACCTCCGGATGACGCGCGAAAACATTTCGTATCGATCGCGCCGCCTCGCCGTCCGGGTCGACAGCCGAGGCGAGCACGTCGAAATCGGGGTAATTCTGGGCGAATATCGAATCCTGCGCCCGATCGAAATTGTCTTCCAGCATTTTGACTGGCACGACGACCGAGACCGGCGGCTGTTCGCGGTTCCTCGCCCGACGCGCCGCGATTCGAGGCTGAGCGATGGTCGCCAGGGTCGACGCGACCATCGTCGCGACGGAAATGACCCAGAAGGCCGCGCTCCCCAAAAGCGACACGTCGCGCAGGCCGTCCCCCACCCACATCAGACCGCCTCTTTCTCTTTCGTGCTCGGCACGTCGGCGGAAAAGCGCAGCATCACCGCGTCGACCCAGCGCGGCGGCAAAAAGGTCACGAGGCGCAAGGCGACCCACATAAACAACGGGAAGGCGATCACAGGCTTGCGGCGCTCCAGCCCGCCCGCGATGATGTCCGCCGCCTCCGCGTCGGAGACTTTGCCAGGTTGCCAGCTTTTGGTCGCCGCCGCCATCGGCGTCGCGACGAAGCCGGGGACGATCATGCGGACATCGACGCCATGCGGCGCCAGCACGCCCCGCAGCGATTCGGCGTAGGAATAGACCGCCGCCTTGCTCATGCAATAAGCGGGCGAGAATGGCAGGCCGCGCACGCCGGCCATCGAGCCGACGATGGCGATCGCGCCAGAGCCTCTCTTCGTCATCGCCGGTATCGCCGGTTCGACCGTGTTAAGGACCCCGATCACATTGATCGCCAGCGTCGCGCGCACGGCCTCGGGGTCCTCCAGGATTTGCCCGGTGGAGAGCCCGGTCGCCACGCCCGCGTTGGCATAGACGATATCGAGCGGCGCGAGCGCAAGCGCGTCCGCCACGGCCTTGGCCATGCCGGCGCGGTCCTGCACGTCGACGACGAAGGTCGCGACGTCGGCGCCCTTGTCGCGGCAGGCTTTCGCGGAAGCTTCGAGCCGCGCTTCGTCGCGCCCGAACAGCGAGAGTCGCGCGCCCTCTTGCGCATAGCGCAGCGCCAGCGCGCGGCCGATGCCGCTGGAGGCCCCGGTAATCAGAACATGCTTCTCGCCCAACTTAAACCTCCCGATCGAAAGGCTTCGACGCGTCTTCTTTACGCGAACCGGCCTCCACTTCGCTTGAAGACGCCACGTTGGGAGGCCTTAGCGTCGCCTCGGCGATGACCGCCGGGGCGCGCGCCGAGCCGTGCGCATAGAGCCGCACGAACACGCTCTCCTGGGTCGATCGTAGCACGCGGCCAGTCAAAACGAGCTTCTCGCCGCGCGGCGCCGGCTGCACGAAGGCGCCGCCGAGTCCGACCAATTCGAGATCGGCGCGCCACGCCCGCAGCATCGGCTCGAAGGCCGCGAGCAGCTTCATGCCCTGCACGGGCGGCGCCGAGAAGCCAATCGAGGCGGCGAGCGCGTCGTCGAGATGCAGCGGATTGTCGTCGCCGGAAACTTCCGCATATCTTCGCAGCGCCTCGGCGTCGAAAGGTCCGATCTCCATCGCGGGCAGTCGCTCGCCAACGGCGGGCGGCGCCGCCTGGCCTTTGGCGCTCATGGCGCCACGTCCCGACGCAGCGCGGCGCGCGGCACGAGTCGCAACATCGTTTCGAACCGGCCCACCGGCGCGCCCTTGAGCGTCGCCAAAAGCGCCTCGACGACGAGCCGCGGCGGCTTTTCCTCACGGCGCATGGAGACCGAGAGATCATAGTCCTCGCCGACGCGCAGCGCCGTCTCATAGGCGAAATGCTGCGACTCATGCACGGGGACGCTATCCGCTTGCGCGCAGATTCGCGCGATCGCGCCGTGTATCGCCGGCGTCGTCAACCACACCGCCGGATAGCACGAGGGCGCGCCGTCGAAGCCCGCGTCGAAGCCGGTTTCGCGCGCGAACTCCGCCGCGCGCGCCGCGTCCACCCGCACGCGCAAAGAGGGAAACTCGAGCGCGCCGTCAGCCGTCATGATCGAGCGCCCGCACGATCAGCACGGCGTTGATGCCGCCGAAGGCGAAGGAATTGGACATGGCCGCCTTGATCGAAATCTTGCGCGCGACATTGGGCACGGCGTCGATCGGACAGCGCGGGTCCGCGTCGAGAAAATTGATCGTCGGCGGCGCGATCTGTTCGCGCAGCGCGGAAATCGTGATCGAAAGCTCCAGCCCGCCGCCGGCGCCGAGCGCATGGCCATGAACGGGCTTGGTCGAGGAAACGGGAACCGCGCGGCCAAGCTCGTCGCCGAAAACCGCGAGGATCGCCTCGGATTCGGTGATGTCATTGGCGTGCGTCGCGGTGCCGTGCGCATTTATGTAATGGATGTCTTGCGGCGACATGCCAGCGTCGGCCAGCGCCTGCGCAATGGCGCTCGACGCGCCGGCGACATCCGGCCGCACGGGGTCCTTGGCGTCGCTGCTGGTGCCATAGCCGACCTATTCGCAGCGCGCCTGATGTCCGCGCGCCAGCGCCGCCTCCAGCGTCTCGAGAATGCACACCGCCCCGCCTTCGCCGAGCGTCATGCCGTTGCGGCTTTTCGAAAAGGGGCGGCAAAGATCGGGCGTGAGGACGCGCAGAGCCTCCCAGGAACGCATGGAGCCGTTGACGACGCAGGCTTCGCTTCCACCGACGATCGCTCTGTCGGCGAGGCCGAAGCGGATCATTTGCAAGCCGAGCCCGATCGACTGGCTGGCCGAGGCGCAGGCGCTGCCGACCGCGAAGGTCGGGCCAAGGCAGGAATATCGCATGCCAAGCGTCGTCGCCGCCGTGCTCGGAATGATGCGCGGCACCGTCAAGGGGTCGGGACGAATGGACTGCACGTAATAGCGGTAAAGACCTCTGTCGATGGTGTTCATACCGCCGATGCCGGTGCCGATGATGACGGCAGTGCGCGGTCCCGCGACGTCGTCGCGGCCAAGGC
>JBAWEN010000437.1:0-6237 GCA_049591215.1 Methylocystis sp.
CAAGAGAGGCTCGCAATGAGGCGGAAATTCGCTGTTCTGGCTTTGCTGCTGACGGTCGGCGCGCAGCTATCGGGTTGCGACAAATGCGGCGGCTGGGAAGAAATCCGCTCGCCGATCCCGGTAAAGACCTGCGCTGGCGACGCCGCGCGCTGAAAGCCTCTCCGCACATGACCCTTCGCCGCGGCGAACTTGAAGCAAAGCAGGCGCGATGACGGTTCTTTCTGGCGCGACGTCCCGGGCCTCGCGCTTTCTGGAAATGAAACGGCGGGAACAGAAAATCGTCGTCGTCACCGCCTATGACGCCCCGACCGCGCGAATCGAGGCGCGGGCTGGCGTCGACATCATCCTGGTCGGCGACAGCGTGGGCGTCAATGTGCTTGGCTATGCCCATGAGCGCGAGGTGACGCTGGCCGATATGGCCCACCATATCGCCGCCGTGCGTCGCGGCGCGCCAGATATCTACCTGATCGGCGATCTTCCGTTCGCGACCTATGAGGACAGGCCGCAAGCGCTGGCGAGCGCGAGGACGTTGCAGGGCGCCGGCGCCGATTGTATCAAATTCGAAGGGGCGCGGCCCGAACTTGTCGCGGCGCTGAAGAACGCCGGCTTTGACGTCTGTTGTCATCTCGGGCTCGAATCTCAGCACCAGCTCCAAAAGGGCCGCCGCGGAAAGACCGCGCAAGCGGCGCGCGAACTGCTCGACGACGCGATGGCGCTCGACGCCGCCGGCCAGGATTTCATCGTGCTGGAACTGATCCCCGTCGAACTCGCCGAACGCATCACGCAAGCTTCGCGCGCGCCGACGATCGGCATCGGCGCCGGCGCCGGCGCGGACGGGCAGGTGCTGGTCGTCAATGATCTCGCGGGAATCACGGAGCGGGAATACAGGCATAACAGGCGTTACGGCGCCGTCGGGGAGACGCTGCGCGCCGCGGTCGCCGCCTATGCGGAGGATGTGCGCGCGGGGCGGTTTCCCGCCGGCGAGCACGGCTTTCACATGGCGCCGGAGGAGCGCGCCGCGTTCGAGCGCGAAGGTGGGGCATGAGCGCCGCGCCCATTGGTCTGCTGCTCGTCAATCTCGGCACGCCCGACGCGGCCGACGTCCCATCGGTGCGGCGATTCCTCGCGCGGTTTCTGTCCGACCCCCGCGTTGTCGAAATCCCGCGTTTCCTGTGGCTGCCGCTGCTGTATGGCGTCATTCTCAACACCCGCCCGGCCAAATCGGCCAAGGCCTATGCGCGAATCTGGAATAACGAGACGGGCGAAGGCCCACTCAGGGCGATCACCAGGATGCAGGCCGAAAAGCTCGGCGTTCTCCTGGGTTCGGCGCCGATAATTGTCGATTACGCGATGCGCTACGGCGCGCCGGCGCTTTCGACTGGGATCGAGGCGCTTTGCGCCAAGGGTTGCGAGCGTATTCTCGTGCTGCCGCTTTACCCACAATACGCCGCCTCGACCACGGCCACCGCTTTCGACGAAATCGCGCGCGTGCTGGGCAAGATGCGGCGCCAGCCGACGCTTCGCTTCGCGCCGCCCTATTTCGATGACGCCGCCTATATCGAGGCGCTGGCGCAAGGGATGCGCGAGGGGCTGGCGGCGCTGGATTTCCAGCCGGAGGTTATCGTCGCCTCGTTCCACGGTCTGCCGCGGTTCCAGATCGACAAGGGCGATCCCTACATGGTCCATTGCGAAGCAACGTGGCGACTGCTGCGCGAGGCGATGGGCCTGAACGAGCGACAGTTGCGTTTGTCGTTCCAGTCGCGGTTCGGACGCGCGAAATGGCTTGAGCCCTACACCGCGGACACCGTGGCCGAACTCGCCAGGTCCGGCGTGAAGCGCCTCGCCATGATCGCGCCGGGCTTTTCGGCCGACTGTCTGGAAACCATCGAGGAATTGGGCGTCGACACCCGCGATTTGTTTTTGCGAGCCGGCGGCGAGAAATTCGCGCGCATTCCCTGTCTCAACGATGGAGAGGCGGGGATGCGGCTGCTTGCGACGCTGGCGCGCCGCGAACTCGCGGGATGGGCATAAAGGAAATCCACCGCCAACACTTTCGTAACGAATGCGCCGCGGATTTCCGCCGTCCCTGATTCGGACCGGCTTTGTGCTCGCGCCGCGCCATATTTCCCGTCGTGGGACAAACGCTCGCGCATTGCGTTAACGAACTGGGGACAGTTTTCGGCCGGGCCGCTTTGCGCGCGCGACGATCCGTGGGATCGCGGAACCATCTCACCCCGAAATCGCTGGACGCCGGCGGGATTAACCAATCCATTTAGTTGTTATTTTAAATTATTGCAATCTATACGTGTCTTGTTAATATTCCGTTAGTGGCCGCGACGCCGGGCGGAGCTACCGTGGAGCCAGAAATGACGATCTTCGCGAATGAACGAGACAGTGAAAACATGTCGCTGGGATCGAGCGAGCCTGATCGGGAACGGCAAGCCGAGGAGAGGCCTATCCCAGGCGACGCGGACTTCAAATGCAAAAGCGGTTCGCTGGAACTCAACCGGCTCGACGGCGGCGACGTGCTGGTCGTCAGCAAGCTACATCCCGGTTTCGACGAGGAATGCGTCGACGATCTGATGAGGCTCTTATCCGCCATTTCCGCGGGCCGGATCACGCGTCCAAAATATCTGGTGTTCGATTTCGCGCATCGACGCGGCGGCGAAGCGAGCGGCTCGTCAGGATTCCAGAATCTGGTCGCCGCGAATTCGGAGCTTATCCTCGAGGCTCCAGTTATCACCGTCGCCTGGGCCCGCTGTTTCATCGCGGGCGCCGATTTCGAATTCGCGTGCCATTGCGCGATGTTGGTGGCCGAACGGGGCGCCCTTTTTTCGTTTGACGGAGACCCCGACAGATTGTTCGGGCTTTATGCGTCGCTGGCGCGCAAAATTGGTTTGGTCAAAACTCAAGGACTAATGGAGACTGCCGCCGTGCTCGGCGCGCAGGACATGCGCAATCTCATGCTCGCCAAGGATGTCGTCGAGCCGAGGCTCGGACTCGCGGGAATGGGAGACTACATGCGGCAATGCGGCCGGCGTTACAACGCCGCTTACGCCATTTTTCGCGCGCAGAGGTCGGTAATGAACGCGATCGGCTTTCCCGCGGAACGGCGGACCCGCGCGTAAAACGATCGCGCAACGCTGCTTTCAGGCGACGCTCGTGTTTTTGAAGGAATTTTCGGACGGGTCCAGCAAGGGCGTTAGTTCCTCGAGCGGCCTCGGCCGACTGAAAAGATATCCTTGTATCAAGAACACATTCTCTTTCACCAGGAGCGCGAGCTGTTCGTGCGTTTCGACGCCTTCCACGACCAGTTCGATGTCGAGGTCGCGCGACAAATGCGCGATGGCGCGCACGATCGCCAGCGTCTTGGGAGAGCCGACCAATTGAATCGTGAAAGAGCGATCGATTTTTATCTTGTTTATGGGAAACCGATTCAAATAGCCGAGACTGCTGTATCCCGTGCCGAAATCATCCAGCGACAGGCGCAATCCCATCGCCCGGATCTGAGCGATTCTCCGTGACACCTCCGATGTGTCCTGCATCAAAGTCGATTCAGTGATTTCCAGTTCGAGACGCGCCGGATCGAGCCCCGAATCCGCGAGGGCGGCCGTGATCATGGATATGAGGTTCGGCGCCTGAAATTGGCGTGGAGCCAAATTCACCGCGACCCGCACATGGGACGGCCACGACATGGCGTCGTGGCAAGCTCGACGCAGAACCCACTCGCCAATCTCGATGATCAACCCCGTCTCCTCGGCCAGGGGGATGAAGTCCGCCGGGGAAACCATGCCCTGCTCGGGATGCCGCCAGCGAACGAGAGCCTCGCAGCAACTCGCCGCACCCGACCTCGTGTCGATGATTGGTTGATAGTGGATAGTGAATTCCTGGGCGCTCAGCGCCCTGCGCAAATCCGCCTCCATCCGATGCTTTTGCACCAGATCGTCCCGAAATTTCAGTTCGAACCAAACGGCTTCGCCCCGTCCATTCGACTTTGCCCGGTACATCGCGAGATCGCCGCACTTTAGCAACTCTTCCGGCGTCACCGCGTCGCGCGGCGCGACGGCGACCCCGATGCTGGCGCCGATGGTGATCGCATGGCCATCGACGACATACGGCCGCCTGATGGAAGAAATGATGCGCTTGGCGATCACGTCGAGGTCGGCACGGACCAACCTCTTGCTCGGCTGAAACAAAACGCAGAATTCGTCGCCGCCGAAACGCGCGACCATGTCGGTTTCGCGCACGCTCTCGCGCAATCGCTTCGCGACCCTGCACAAAAGCTGGTCGCCGATCGAATGACCAAGCGTGTCGTTGACTTCCTTGAACAGATCGAGATCGATGACCAGAATGGCGAGCGTTTCGCCGCGCTCGGCGATCCGATCGAGGTCGCGCGTCAATCTCTTTTGAAATTGTAGCCGATTCGAGAGGCCCGTCAGCGCGTCATAGTGAGCGATGCGTTCAATTTCCTTGGCCGCCTTTCGCTTCTCGGTCACGTCCTCGATGACGGTGACGAAGCCCCCTTCGCCGGCGGGCTCGCAATGAAAGTCAAATAGACGATCGTTGAATTGCTGGGAAAAGACGCTTGCGAACGGGAGCGCCACGTGCGCGGACCATTGATCCCCGAACGCCTTGCTCTCGCCCTTGGACATGTGGGAGCGCTTACCGATCGTCCAAGCAAGAACCTGAAGGCTGATGGGCGCCGTCACGCCGACAATTGAGAAAAATTCGATCATGCGGTGGTTCATCACCGTGATGATCGAACCGCCATCACCCATGCATAGCCCATGCGCCATGCTGTTGAGCGCCGCCTTGAAGCGATTTCGCTGAATTTTTGCGTCACGCGCGTTCGTTAAGGCGGTCACGAGATTCCTGTTGAGGAATCGGGTCGTCGATTTGATCGAAATCACTTCGAGAACGAGAATGAATGTCAGCCAGTGGCGCCTATGATCGGCGTCGATCGCCGTGACGAAGGCGAGCGGTCCACAAAGACCGATCAATTGCGCCAAAACAATTTTGGGACTGCCGGCATTGCGCCCCGACAACGCGCCAACTCCCGCCATCATCGTGACGAAGCTGATCGTGAACGCGATGTCGATGTCGTCGCGAACGAACAGAATCGCGACCGTGAGTCCGAGGGTCGTCACGAATGAGATGCCGCCGGCCGCGTAATAGATCTCCCACTTCCTGGCCTCGTTTCGACGCTGAGCGAGCGGCGCCTTTGAATGCCAGAGCCAAACCAGAACGCGATAGATCGCCAGAAGCGACATGATTGTCGTGAGCCCAATATATATGGGGTCGCTTGTCATTAGCCACGCGCTCGCGGGCGCCGCCACGCCGCCGATCAGGGAAGCGGCGAAGGCCCCAAACGAGTCGAATAGCGTCTCCACGAGATCGCCGTGCACCTCTTTTCGAACGTCGGGTTCTATTTGCGTGGACGCTTCGAATTTTGGCATGAATCAATCGTTCATGATTGTCTCGGGACTTCCAACCGCCTGCTCCGCGCGTGCGTCGCCGCGGGCCGAGCTGTGTCGCGCTCGCGAAAGCCGTCTTTGAGCCGTGACGAGTCGATCCATGTGACGCAGATCGTGATCGGTCAGCGCCTTGACGCATTCGACCCACAAATCGACTATGTAATGAAGCTCTTCGCGCGGCATCGCGAAACATCGTCGACGCGCCTCCGCCAGGGCGCGGCGCTTCCGCCAGCGATCCTCGCCGCCTTCCCGCATCCAGGCTGTCGCCGTTTCATGCGCCCGTCCGTCGAGCGCCAGGACGTCGACAACGCCAAGATCGAACATTTCTTGGCCGGAATAGATCGAGCCGCTGGAAATAATCCGCTCCGCCAAGGCTTGCCCCGCTCGACGCGTAAGCAGGGAAACCGCGCCCATCCCCGGAAAAGTGTTGAAGCCGATTTCAGGCAGACCGAGTTTGGCGGCGCGCTCGACGACGAGGAAGTCGGTCACGAGGGCGCCTTCGAATCCTCCCCCCAGGCACTGACCGTTCACGGCCGAAAGCGTCACGATCGGCAAGTCAAATGCCGCGTTCAGACTATGCATGATGTCGACGCAAATATTCGCGTGGGCGCGCAGCATCTCGTGCTCGCCGTTTCTGACCGCCACGGCGAAGGCCGCGAGATCACCCCCAAGACTGAAGACCCCGGGCCGCTTCGATCCGATCGCAAAGTAGCGAATTGGCCAGCGCGCGCCACATTTCGACGCGCGCAAGCCACGCAATGAT
>JBAWEN010000438.1:0-1726 GCA_049591215.1 Methylocystis sp.
GCCAGGAAGCCGGGCGGTCCGCGCCCGCGCGCGGCTCCGGCAAAGCCTGCCGATTAGGAGGGATCACGATTTTCGGGCGCTCGCGGTAATCGATTTTTTCGCCGCTCGAGTTTGAATCCACGCCGAACAGGCCGAGCAAGGCGCCTCCGACGGAGGCGTCGTCGCTCGCGCGCGCCGGCGCCGCGCCCAGCACGCCAAGAGCCGCGCTCGCCGCGATAATCGCGGTCAATGTCGGCCGTCGTAAACTGCGCACCAGCTTCATTGCACAAGACTCCTTGCGATCAACGGACGCGCTTCCTCGACGGACCGCGGCGACGCCTCGCATAATTTCCAATTAGACTCGATTTCTTGGCCTTTTAGAGGCAAGCCCACGCTTATTAACGCAATAGCGCGAGCTTTGCGAGTCGGAGCGGCGGGCTTCAACGCGCCGGCGCGTCGGACGGCGGCGCGGGAACGACCAAGTTTTCGAGCAACAATAGTCCCACGCCAACGGTGATCGCCACGTCGGCGAGATTGAATACGTAATTGGCCAAGGGTCCCACTGGCAGGCTGGTGTGGAGGAAAAAGAAATCCGCCACCGCCCCGCGCAGCCAGCGGTCCGTCACATTGCCGAGCGCGCCGCCGATGATCAGCCCAAGCCCGAGCGCGACAATGCGCGCGCGCGATCTCCAAAGCCAGAGAAACAGCCCGCCCACGATCAGAAGTTGCGCGCCCAGCAGCAAGCCTCGCGTCATGTCGTCGTGAACGGAAAACAGCGAATAGGAAACGCCGTGATTCCAACTCAGCATCACGTCGAGAAAAGGCGTCAGGCGGATCGGCTGCCGCTCGCCGATGTCGAAGACCCTGAGCATCCAATATTTATGCCCCTGATCGACCGCCAGCGCGGCGGCGGCGGCAGCGAACCCGAGCGAGCGGGGCGCATAATGGAACTTTTGTCCGGTCAAAAGGGCCTCGCGAAGACACGCCGCCGACAGGAGCGGGCGACCGCTCTCCTTTCGCGTAAGCCCACGGGAGCGTCAAGCGGCGGTCGCCCGCGAATTGGGCGCGCGGTCTTGACAGGCGTGGGAGGCGCAACTATCTACCGGACAGCCTGCTGGCACTCATCTCTTACGAGTGCCAGCAGGCTTTCCCTTACCCCTTTGCCGAGCGCGCCGCGGCGTGTTCGGCGTAATAAAGGAAGATTGCAACATGGCATTCCGTCCCCTGCATGACCGGGTCGTGGTCAAGCGCCTCGAAGGCGAAGAGAAGACCAAGGGCGGCATTATTATTCCCGACAGCGCGAAGGAAAAGCCCCAGGAAGGCAAGATCGTCGCGGTCGGCCCCGGCGCTCGCGACGAAAGCGGCAAGCTGGTTCCGCTCGACGTGAAGGCCGGCGACCGCATCCTGTTCGGCAAATGGTCCGGCACCGAAGTCAAGGTCGACGGCGACGACCTGCTGATCATGAAGGAAAGCGACGTCCTCGGCATCGTCGAGTAACGCGCCTTCGACCGCTAAACCGAAATTTCTCCCTCAAGGAGTCGAAAGACAATGGCCGCTAAAGACATCCGCTTCTCATCCGACGCGCGCGACCGCATCCTGCGCGGCGTCGAAATCCTCAACAACGCCGTGAAGGTGACGCTCGGCCCGAAGGGCCGCAATGTCGTCATCGAGAAATCCTTCGGCGCCCCGCGCATCACCAAGGACGGCGTGACCGTCGCCAAGGAAATCGAACTTTCCGACAGGTTCG
>JBAWEN010000439.1:0-9055 GCA_049591215.1 Methylocystis sp.
CTCCGGCGCCCGCGCCCGCCGCGCAGGAGGAGCCAGCTCCCCCGGCCAAGATCGACCGCGCCGAGGCGATCAAGCGGGCCAACGCCTTTTTCAACACCTCTCCGGTTCTGAACGCCGATTTCGTGCAGATCGGCTCGGACGGCAAGCGCTCGGAAGGCAAGCTCTATTCCCAGCGCGCCGGCCGCGTGCGATTCGAATATGCGCAGCCCGCGACGCTCGAACTCGTCGCCGACGGCGCGCGGGTCATGGTGCGCGACCTCAAACTCAAGACGCAGGATATTTATGCGATCGATCAGACGCCGCTCAAATTTCTGTTGAAGGAAAAAATCGACTTCGAGCACGATGTCAAGGTGCTCGACGTGACCACCGACGACAATGGCGTCGTCATCTCGCTCGAGGACAAGGCGACGTTCGGCGGCACGTCGCATCTCAAGCTCATCTTCGATCCCAAGACCTTCAAACTCAGGCAATGGCAGATCACCGACGCGCAAGGCTATGAAACCCTGCTGTCGCTGTTCAACATCGATCAAAAACGCACCCCGGACCCCACCCTGTTCAAGATCGACGTGAACGCCAAGAGCGAATAACGTCGAGCGCGAATCGAGCGAAGCGGGAACGATGAACAACGACGAAGAAAAACCATGGCCGTTGTTCCGCTCGTTTCAAGGCGTTGGGCTTGGCGCCTTTCGATTCGATCTCGTCGCCGGCCTCACGCTCGCGGCCATCGTCATCCCGACCCAAATGGCGACCGCTCGCCTCGGCGGTTTCGCGCCCGACATCGGCTTTTTCGCCTTTATCGCGGGATCGACCGCCTTCGCGGCGTTCGGCTCGAACCGCTTTCTCTCGGCGGGCGCGGATTCCACGATCATGCCGATCTTCGCGGGCTCGCTGGCGTTGCTGGCTCCCGTTGGCCTGGCGGATTATAGCGAACTCGCCGCGACTCTTGCTTTGCTGGTCGGCTTGATTTTGGTGCTTGCCGGCGTGTTTCGCGCGGGCTGGGTGGCCGATCTTCTGTCCATTCCGGTCGTGACGGGGTTTCTCGCGGGTATCGCCATCCATATCGCGATCTCGCAAGCGCCGGCGATGCTCGGCTTGCCCGGCGGCGAGGGCGAGGTGTTTCACCGCCTGGCGTTGATCGGCCACGACATCGGCAAAACCAACTTCGTCACGCTGGCGATCGGCGCATCCTGCCTCGCGTGCATCGTCCTGTTTGAAAAAATCGACCCGCGCGTTCCCGGCGCGCTGATCGCGCTCGCCGGCGCGACTTTCGTCGTCGCGCGCTTTGACCTGGAAGCGCGGGGCGTCGCGGTCATCGGCGCCTTCGATTTCGCGCCGCCGCATCCCGCGATCCCCACGCCTTCGCTGGAGGATCTGACGCATGTGATCGGCCTCGCCGCGATCATTTCGGTCATTATCATGGTGCAGACGGCGGCGACCTCGCGCTCCTTTCCCGGCGCTCCGGGCGAGGCGCCGGATGTCGATCGCGATTTCATCGGAGTCGGCGCCGGCAGCGCGCTCGCCGGGCTGTTCGGGGTCTTTCCGGTCGACGCCAGCCCCCCAAGCACCGCCATCGTCGCCGAGGTCGGGGCGCGCAGCCAGTTGGCCGGCCTTGTCGCCTGCGCGGTCGTCGCGGCCGTCGCCGTTTACGGCGCCGAACTGCTCGCGCATGTGCCGGAGGCCGCGCTGGCCGGCGTGCTGCTGTACGTCGCCGGACGGATTTTCCGCCTGCCGGACATGCTCGACATCGGCGGCAAGTCGAAACCCGAATTCGCGCTGGTTGTCGTCACCATGCTGGGGGTAATGATCCTGCCGGTGCAGATCGGCGTCGCGCTGGCGATCATGCTGTCGCTGTTTCACGGCGTCTGGATGATGACGCGCACGCGCCTCATCGAATTCGATCGCCTGCCCAGCACGTCAGTCTGGTGGCCGCTCGAAACCGACGTCCCCGGCGAGAGGCTTTTCGGCGTGCTGGTCGTGGCGTTTCAGGCGCCGCTGTCCTTCCTCAACGCCTATCAGTTCCAACGCGACATGCGCGCCGCCATCGCCCGCGCCGACGGCGGGCTGCGGCTAGTGGTGCTGGAAGCGAGCAGCGTCGTCGAGATTGACTTCACCGCGGCGCGCATCCTTCAGGGCGTCATCGCGCAATGCCGCGGGCGGGGCGTCGACTTCGCGCTCGTGCGGCTGGAATCGGTGCGCGCCCAGGCGGCGCTGGAAAGTTTTGGCGTGATGGCGACGCTCGGCAACGACCGGCTGTTCCACAGCGTCGACGAAGCCACGCGCAAGCTGGCGCCGGAGGCGGCGGTGATGGCGTCGGCGTGACGCCAGATCCGATAATTTCCAACTCATCACGTAATCGGCTCCCGTCATTGCGAGCGCATGCAAAGCGATCCAGGAGTCACGGGCGGCCCCTGGATTGCTTGTCTAATGGCGGGGCCTCATGCGCTTCGCGCGCCGCGCGCGCGACTGGGAACCGTGGGGACGTCGAGCTTTGGCCTGGAGCATACATTCGATAAGATCGCGAAATGACAGACTCGATATGGTTCAATTTCGCGGTAGCGCTGGGCCTCGGGCTGTTGATCGGTCTTGAGCGGGAACGCAGTAAGGGCGAGGGGCCGACCCGCCGCGCGGCCGGCATTCGAACCTTCGCGCTTTTCAGCTTGGTTGGAGCCCTCGCGGTCCACATCGGCGCCGTGGTGCTTCTCGCGACCGTCACCGCCGTCATGGCGACGCTGGTCGCCATGTCCTACTTGTTCAGCCACGACGACGATCCGGGTCTGACCACGGAAGCCGGCCTGATAATTACCCCTCTTCTCGGCGGGCTGGCGATCTCGGACGCCGAGCTTGCCGCGGGGCTTGGCGTCGCCGTCGCCGCGCTTTTCGCGGCGAAAGCGCCCGTTCATGATTTCGTCAAGAGCACACTGACGGACGCCGAATTGCATGACGGCCTTATCTTGGCGATCGCCACGCTGATTGTTTGGCCGCAGCTTCCGGATCGCAATCTGGGACCATCCGACGCGCTAAACCCGCACCTGCTATGGCTCCTTGTTATCCTCGTCCTTTTCATTGGGATCGCCGGTCATGTCGCGACGCGTTTGCTGGGGACGCGCTACGGGTTGCCGATCGCGGGCTTCGCTTCTGGCTTCATCTCGAGCACCGCGACTATCGGGTCGATGGCTGGATGCGCGGCCGATCGCCCGACGAACATGGGGAGCGCCGTGGCCGGCGCCGCCTTATCGACGGTCGCGACCTTCGCGCAGATGGCGCTGCTGCTTTTCGTGGTGAGCCAGCCGGTTCTCGTCGCCTTGACGCCCGCCTTGGCGGCGGGAGGGCTAGCCGCCGCGATCTACGGCCTCATGTTCACCATGTTGGCGCTTGGGTCGGATATGCCTCGGCGGAGCGAACCAGTCCGAACTTTCAATATTCAAGCCGCGCTAATTCTTGCGGCGACGATGGCCGCGATGCTGGTCGCGGCCGCGATCCTCAAGGATCGTTATGGCGAAGCGGGGGTCGTCGCGGGCGCGGCGCTCGCCGGACTGGTCGATACCCATTCCGCCGCGATTTCCGTGGCGTCATTGGCGACCGCGGAGAAATTGTCGCCCGGCGACGCTGTATTGCCGATTCTCGTGGCGATGAGTAGCAACGCCGTGGCGAAGGGCGTTATCGCGGTCGGGGCCGGTTCTCGCGGTTTCGCCTTGCGCATTGTTCCCGGTCTCGTCCTATCGATGGCGTCGGCATGGGGCGCCGCGTTGGCCACGACACTCAGATAGGCTGACTGCTCCCGTCTCTTGTTTTCATGGCCGACCCAGCCCGTGATACGGTCTTTGGGTCATTGAGTCGCGCCGAAGATTCCCTTGGGCCCGCGAAGCGGTCGGCTTTGTCGCCATGAATCGCGAAGAAGCGAGGCATGACGACGATAGCCGTGCATGTGAGCGTCGAGGCGTTGCGTGATCGGTATGTTTCGAGCAGTGACGCGCAACAGCGCCGCTTGTTCATCCGCCCAGTCACGGAAATCGCGGTCATAGAGCGGACTTCGCGACATGGCGTCCTCCAAAAACCCTCACGCCGCCCGCATCTTCGGCCCCAGCAGCTTGCGGTTCAGCAGCGCCTCGGCGATCTGCACCGCGTTCAGGGCCGCGCCCTTGCGCAGATTGTCGGCGACGCACCACAGCATCAGGCCATTGTCCACCGTGTGGTCGGCGCGGATGCGCGAGATATAGGTCGCGTCCTCGCCCGCCGCTTCGTGCGGCGTGATGTAGCCGCCGGGTTCGCGCTTGTCGATGACCAGCACGCCGGGCGCCGAGCGCAGGATTTCGGTCGCTTCCTCCGGCGAGATCGGGTTCTCGAATTCGATGTTGACCGCCTCGGAATGGCCGATGAACACCGGCACGCGAACGCAGGTGGCGACCAGCTTGATCTTGGGGTCGAGGATCTTCTTGGTCTCGGCCGCCATCTTCCACTCTTCCTTGGTGAAGCCGTCTTCCATGAAGACATCGATCTGCGGGATGACGTTAAACGCCATGCGCTTGGGAAATTTCTTCGACTCCACCGCGCCCGAGGTGAACACCGCGCGCGTCTGCGAGAACAATTCGTCCATCGCCTCCTTGCCGGCGCCGGAAACCGACTGATAGGTCGAGACGACGACGCGCGTGATCTTCGCGGCGTCATGCAGGGGTTTTAGCGCCACGACGAGCTGCGCGGTCGAGCAATTGGGATTGGCGATGATATATTTGCGCGTGAAGCCGGCGACGGCGGCGGCGTTGACCTCCGGCACGATCAGCGGCACGTCCGGGTCCATGCGGAAGGCGCTGGAATTGTCGATCACGACGCAGCCCTTGGCGCCGATCCGCGGCGACCATTCGCGCGACACGTCGCCGCCCGCCGACATCAGGCAGATGTCGGTGTCGGTGAAGTCATAGGTGTCGAGATGACGGCATTTCAGAATCTTGTCGCCGAACGACACTTCCTGCCCGATCGAACGCGAGGAGGCCAGCGCGACGACTTCCGACACGGGAAAGCGGCGTTCCGCCAAAATATCGAGCATTTCGCGGCCCACGTTACCCGTGGCGCCGACGACCGCGACCTTATAAGCCATGACTTTCTCCATCCGGCCGCGCGCGACGGCGCGGCCTGGGGTTTATTTCAATTGCCGTTTAGAACGGCAGCCCGACGGACATATTGCCCGAGGGCGTGATGCCGACCGCCCCCTTGGCCAGCCCGGCCGGGTCTTCCCTCTTCTCTTCCTTCGGCGGCGCCTTGCCGGGCGACCATCCCTCGAGCTCGCCGAACTGGCGGTCGCCGCCGGGCTTGCCGGTCGGCTTGGAGGCGGTCGCGCCGGGCGCCGCCGCCTGTTTCGGCTTCTTGGCCTTGGGCTTCGACGCGGCGCCGCTCGGGTCGAGCGCCTTGGGGTCCACGCTCAACTCCTGCGCGAGAACGGCGGGCGCCGCGATGACGCCCGCCAGCAGAACCGTGGCCAGAAGCCTTCCACGAAAACGCATGGCGGAATTCTCCATTAATGGGACTAGAAGTCCTAATTTGCCTCTTGGACCGAATGAAGGCAACAGCGGGCGTCGGTCAAGCGGATTTTGAGTCGGGCGGCGGGTCCGGTTGGCGCGCGCTTCGTCAAAAGCCCCGTCCCGGCGGAGCCGGCGTGCATTGCATGATCGCGATCTCGTCGCCGTCGTCGTATTTGAGCTCGCCGCGCGACAGGTCCAGCGTATTGCGCGACGCCTGATCGAGGCATTTATGCTTCGTTCCGCTCTGAACACAGGCGCGGTCCTGTCCGAAGGTGATCAAATCCTTGTCGACGGAGAGGACATAAGTGACTTTTTGCGTCTCGCCGAAGGCGTCCGGTCCCGAAACATAGGACTCGCCATTCTGATATTCCTCGGCGACGCCTTGGCCCCACATGAGCTGCAAAAAGCGCCGGTCGGTGTCGACATCGATCATGACGGTCTGGCCGGTGCGCGCGCAATCGAGATGGATTTCGCGCGCGTGGGCCGTCGTGGCGGCCAGCGCGAAAATCGCCAGCGGCGCGAGCTTCGTCCCTTTCATCGGCGTTCTCCGAAGCGCGTCATTTTCGATCGTCGAACTCGGTCTTCACTTCCTTGCAGGCGTCGATCTGCGCCGGCGTGGCATGCCAATAGTCGACATTGCACAGCGCCTGATAACGGCTGCCGACGAAGAAATTCCACATGTAATAGCTAATAAGAAGCGCACTCGCCGCGAGCATGAGAAGATTGAGCTTTTTCATGAATGTTCCGATCGAGGGCGGCGAGGCGGTTCCCTAAACGCGAATGGTAGGCCGCGAGCTTTTGGCGAGTCAACGGCGGCGGGGCGCGCCGCGAATACTCGTCGAGAGCTAAGCCGCGCCTCCCTCGAAGAACCGCAGCATTTCACGTGAAGCGTCGGGTCCATTCCGGTCGGTGTAAGAACCGTCGGGGTTGCCCCCGGACCAGGCATGTCCCAATCCGTCGATGGTCCAGTGCTCCACATGGGGCACGCCATTCGCGTCGGCGATCACGCGGCGCGTATAGGAGCGGCCACCCATGATGCCGTCATATTGCGTTTCCCGCGCGGGGTGGGCGACGCCGGCGCGCGCTTCGGCATGGATCATTTCAGCGTTGGACGGATGGACCGTTTGATCCGCCGCGCCATGAAAAATAATGGTGCGAACATGGTCGTTCGCCCCGTCGCGACGACGCATCCTTGCCCCCGGCGCCGCGGAACCCGGTCCGCCGCGCATGGCCGCGAACGCCGAAACCACGTCGGTGGCGGACCCATGAGCGAGACCCGAGTGAATGCCCGCGGCGGCGTAAAGCTCGGGATAGGTGACGCTCATGATCGCGGCCATCGCGCCCCCGGCGGAAAGGCCCGCCACATAGACCCGCTTGGCGTCGATTTTGAAATCCGCCATTATCGCGCGCGTAATCCCCGCGATAATGCTGGGCTCCCCCGCATCGCGCATCTGGTCCTTGATATTGAACCAATTCCAGCATGCCGATTGATTGGCGTGCGCCGGTTGCCTCGGATAGGCGACGATGAAGCCATGCTCTTCGGAAAGCCGGTTCATGTCGGTCCCCACCGCGAAGTCGTCGGGGTTCTGAGCGCAGCCGTGGAGCATGATGACCAAAGGAAGCGCCCGGCCTTCCGCGTGGCTGGGGACGTAGAGTTTGTAGTCTCTGGAACCGGCCTCGCAGGCGAAGGTTCTCGTGAGATAGGCCGCCCCTTGCGGAACCGCCGGCGGCGCGTTGCGCGATTTCGCGAACGGCGCGGGGCCGTGGTTGACGTTCGGAAGATTGGCTTGACGCAACAGCGTCAAGACTTCTCCCAAGGGCCTTTTCATGCGCGCGCCGGCAGCTTGTTCGGCGGTCGAGACCCGCGAACGAGACCTTTCAATCCCCGCGTCCCGCCGGGGCTGCTCGAACACATCCGCTGTTCGCGCGCCGTTGGTTGGCGGCGTGATCAGTCGAGGGCTTTCGGGCGCCTGTTGGTCCGGCGAAAAGTCGCGCGCTAGTCCCGATAGCGCTCGCTGGATCGCTCGCGTCGCCTCGATGACGTTTTGTGCGCTCGTGAGTCTCGTGGCGTGACGCATGGCGGCGCTGAAGACCGTTTTCATTTTTGCATCCTCATGGGAGAAGCGATGACCGGGTGATCACCCGATGCGATCGGAGAGCGCCGCCTTGACTGCCTTGCTGGCGTGGAGAGCGCCAAGGACGGTGATCGATTCAATTGTTGAAAGCGCGAGTTCGGGCGTCACATCTTCGGCGATCGCGGCGAGCCCGACGACCTGGATGCGCACTTTGCCGCCGGCGGCCTTCACCGCTTCCAGCTCTTCGCGGCCATATCGTCGCAACCCGAGTTCGAGTGTGTGCCTCACGATCGATTGCTTGACGGCGTCCGCGTGCGCGGCGAACTGGTTGCGGATCGCCGTCCTGATGAAGTCGGTGCGATTGGAATAGAAGCCCTCGCGCACCAACAGATCGATATGGCCAAGGTCGACGAAGCCGAGGTTGATGGTGATTTTCTCGGTCTCGCCAGATTTATCATGCAATCGGTGTATTTCTCCGGCCATGACCCGCCTCCATACCATCCCATTGGATGGTATATGGATGGCGTTTCGGGATTTGCAATAGGCAGGTTTACTTGGACAGGGCGCCGGAAAAGTGGCGGGCCTCGGTTCGAGCCATTCGAAGCCGGTTGGCGCGATACATCAAAGCGGCCCACGGCCCCCTCAGTCCAGCGTTTGCCTGAACCGTCTGATCGCGATGCTCATCGCGACCAGCGCGAACAGCGCCAGCGGCCATGTGTCGGCGGAAAGCTCGGAGAAGCCCGAGCCCTTCAACATCACCGAGCGCACCACGCGCAGATAATGGGTGAGCGGCAGGATCGAGCCGAGATCCTGCGCCCAGTTCGGCATGCCGCGGAATGGAAACAAAAAGCCGGACAACAGCAAACTCGGCAAGAAGAACATGAAGGACATCTGGAACGCCTGCACCTGATTGCTGGCGATGGTCGAGAATGTGTAGCCGATGGCGAGATTGGCGGTGATGAACAGCAGCGTCAGCGGGATCAGCGTCATCAGCGAGCCGACGATCGGCACATGGAATAGCAGGGTCGCGACCACCAGCACGATGGCCATCTGCACCGCGCCGACGACGACATAGGGCAGGATCTTGCCCAGCATGATTTCGACCGGATTGACCGGCATGGCGAGCAGCGTCTCCATCGTGCCGCGCTCGATTTCCTTCGTCACGGAGATGCTGGTGAAGATCAGCATGGTCATCGTCAGAATCGTGCCGATCAGCCCCGGCACGATGTTGCGGCGCGCTTCGCCGGCCGCGTTGTAGCGGCGCTGCACGCGCAATTCGAACGGCGCGGCGTTTTGCGCCAGCGAGGCCAGCGGCCCCGTTAGTTCGCGGTCCAGCGCGCCGGAAACCGCGCCCGTCGCGGCGGCGATGGCGCCCACGGTCGCGGTCGGGTCGGTGGCGTCAGCGACGATCAGCACCGCCGGCTTCTCGCCGTGCACCAGCCGATAGTCGAAGTCGGCGGGTATCTC
>JBAWEN010000440.1:0-2194 GCA_049591215.1 Methylocystis sp.
GGATTGCCACGGGCGATGGCGCGAGTTTCAGCGCGCAGAAAACCCCGGCGAGGCCGCCGCCGACGATGAGAATGGATGGCGTCTTTTTGTCCATGCGCTCAGTCGATTGCGACGGCGGCGAGACGCGCGAGGGCGGCGGATTCCTTCTCGATTGCCGCCGCGATCAGCGCGCGGGCGCGCTCGGGCAGCGGCAGCTCCAGCGCTGCGGCATGTCCGCGCGGCGACATTTTGCACAGCGTCTTGCCGAGGATGTCGACGATCTTGTCGTCGTCGTAGCCGTTATACTTGGCCAAAAATTCGTCGAAATAATACGCCAGAAAGACAACCGCCGCGATGTTTTCGAGCGCCTGCGACTCCGGGTCTTTTTTCAGTTGTTCTTTTTTGATGAGAGAGCCGACATGCGCCGCCTCGGCGCTGCTGTAGCCGTGTTCCCGCATGATGGCGCCCACGAGGTCGGCATGATGGATACGGCAACGCTTGCGCCAGTCGTTATAGCCGTGGCGCCCGGGCGGAAAATCGTCGCGAGGAATCTCCCACCGGCGCAGGTGCTGCGCATGCGCCGCGATGCGCAGCAATGCGGACGGATGCGCGTAAATGCGCGCGAGATGCGCGCTCATGCGCGTCGAATAGAGCTGCTCGAAGGCGGTCTCCCGACCGTCGACGACGCATTTGCGCGGGTCGCCGGCATTGGCGGCGTCGATCGCCGCCAGCACCTGATCCACTCTCGCCTCCGCGAGATCTTTTGCGCCGGGGGGCTCAGCCGACATCGATCATGCGCTGCACGCTGGCGCGGGCTCTCGCCGCAAGCGCCTGATCCACCAGAACTTCGTCGCGCATATAGATCAGGCTGTCGAGGATTTTCGGAAGGGTGATGCGCTTCATATGCGGGCAGAAATTGCAGGGGCGGATGAACTCCGTCCCCGTCGTTTCGGCGGCGACATTATCGGCCATCGAACATTCGGTGACGAGCAGCACGCGCGCCGGCTTCTTGGTGCGAACATAGTCGATCATCGCCGCCGTCGAACCCGCGAAGTCCGAAATTTCAACGACTTCGCGCGGGCATTCGGGATGCGCGATGATCTTCACGCCGGGATTGTCGGCGCGGTAGCTTTCGATTTCCTCGGCCGTGAAACGCTCGTGAACCTCGCAGGCGCCGTGCCACGCGATGATCTTCACCTTGGTCTGCGCGGCGACATTTTGCGCCAGATATTTGTCCGGCAGCATGATCACGCGATCCGAGCCAAGGCTCTCGACGATCTTGAGCGCGTTGGACGAGGTGCAGCAGATGTCGACTTCCGCCTTCACCTCGGCCGAGGTGTTGACGTAGGCGACGATCGGAACCCCCGGATATTCCTTGCGAAGCGCGCGAACGTCGGCGCCGGTGATCGACGCCGCGAGGGAACAGCCGGCCTCGCTGTCGGGGATCAGCACGGTCTTTTCGGGGCTCAGAATCTTCGAGGTTTCGGCCATGAAATGCACGCCGCCCTGCACGATCACCTCGGCCGGGGAGGCGGCCGCGAGCTTGGCGAGTTGCAGGCTGTCGCCGACATAATCGGCGACGCAGTGATAGATTTCCGGCGTCTGATAGTTGTGCGCCAGGATCACCGCGTTGCGCTCGCGCTTCAACTCGTTGATCGCCTTGACGTAAGGCGCGTGGAAAGGCCATTCGACCGGCGGCATGACCTTCGAGACGCGCTCGTAAAGATGCGCGGTCGCGGCCTCGACTTCTGGCGTCCAATCTAGATTGGGCCTCGGCAGAACCGGAAAGCGCTGGCGAACGGAAACGCCGAGCGGCGCGACGCCGGCGCGCTTGCCGGTTTCGCCGATAACTAACGATATGCTCATGACGCCGCTCCTAATTTACGCCGCGAGGAACATTTGGACCTCGAGGTCCGCGGCGCTATTATGCTCGATATGAGCATAAGTTGGCCAACCAAACCCCTTTGGGCCGGACATGCCGACCGCCGCTATAGCACAGCCGCCGCGCAGGGGATGTCGGGACAATCCTGCATCAAAGCCTTGACGCCTACATATGCTCGTTAAGAGTATATGTCAAGAAGCGGGTTAAACGGGGAGTTGGTTGGGTTTGGGCGGGGCTGCGTGGCGGCTCGCGAATTTTCGCCTTTGCACAATGGGAAAATCATTGATCCCAAGGGCTCGTTCGGTCCGGATCGCGTTCAGTCTCACCGAGTTT
>JBAWEN010000441.1:0-2877 GCA_049591215.1 Methylocystis sp.
ATGGCGGCGATCGAGCGCTGGAACGCCGGCGGCGACTGGCCGACCAGCCTCGGCGGCCCGCCCCGCCGCCACGGCTGCGCGCTGCCGGAGGCGTTTTTGGCGATGTGCGTCGAGACGACGTGAATCCCTTCTCCCGTTCACGGGAGAAGGTGTCGCGCGAAGGCGCGACGGGTGAGGGTTCTCGCGGCTGGGTTGGAACTTCCCGGCAACCCTCATCCGACCCCACTGCGTGGGGCTGCCTTCTCCCACAAGTGGGAGAAGGAAATCTCCCCCACCCCCCAACGAAAGGCTGTTCCACATGTCCACGCATGCGCGAAAAACCTCCCGGCTCGTCGGGCGTTATTCCAGCGTTGGCGGGCTCTCCGGGCTCGATCTGCCGCGCGAGGGCAAGCGCGCCGGCGGCAAGATCCTGATCGCGCATGGGCACGAGGTCGATCCCAATTGCGGCGGCGAGGCCGAGTCGCGGCAGGGCGAGGCGCGGATATTACGCCAACGCAGACAGCGCGTCGCGATCAACGCCCAGACCGACGCGCTCGAATATGAGGCGAGGCGCGGGCGCATCTCGGCCGCGGCCTATCAGGCCGGGCGCTATGTCGACCGCGTGCTGGAGGCCGCGAGCGGACGCCGCACGGGACGCGAATTCGGCGAAGCCGACCGCGCCGGCTTTTCGGCCTTCGCGCTGCAACAGGCGCTGGTCGCGCGGATCGACGCGGCGCGAAAGGCCAGCGCGCTGAAGGACGCGATGGCCAAGGAGATCGGGCCGGAGTCGGCGCGCATCATCGTGAAGGTGATCGGCGAGAGCCTGTCGTTCCGAATGATCGCGCGCATCGACGCGATGGCGGCGGGGAAGAACAGGGAGACGGTTTTGACGGGGAAGGGGAGGGACTGCGAACGCGAAGCGCGGGCGGTGGCGAAGAAGTTTCGCGATGGGCTGGAGGCGCTGGCGGCGGGGTGGGAGAGGAGGGGGAAGCCGGTGTGACGCGTGGAGTCGCCGTTGCAAAACGCCCCGTGGAGTGGTACATTGCCGCTTTGCGGAGTTTTCGAATGATCGCCAGCTTTCGAGACGGTTGGTTACGGGACTTCTTCGTGGACGATCTTCGGTCAAAAAAAATCCCGCCCGATCTCGAAAGCCGACTATTTCGCAAGCTGCAAATGATCGATGACGCGGCCGAGGATCGGGATTTGCGCGTTCCGCCAAGCAACCATTTCGAGAAATTGCTGGGCGACCTCGAGGGCTTTTATTCTATTCGCGTAAACCAGCAATGGCGGCTGATCTTCCGGTGGGACGGCGCCAAGGGCGAAGCAAGCGGCGTCTATCTCGACGACCATAGTTATCGATGAGGCGAGCCATGTTGACCACCAAGCGCAAGCCGGCGAGCGTCGGCGAGATTCTGGTCGAGGAATTCATGACGCCGATGGGGCTGACGCAGGCCGCGTTGGCGCAGGCGATGGGCGTTCCGCGCAAGCATGTCAACGAATTATGCAATGACCGACGCTCGGTGACCGCGCCGACGGCGCTGATCCTCGCCCGCGTCTTCGGGACCAGCGCTGATTTCTGGCTCAATTGCCAGCGCCGCCGCGATCTGTGGGAGGCGATGCGCTCGCCTCGCCAGCGCAAGCGGATCGAGCGGGCGAGGCCCTTGAAGGACGTGGCCTGACGCGCTCAATTTCGCGCGCCCCACTGGTGCGGACGGCGGGACTCGAACCCGCACTCCCTTGCGAGAAGCAGATTTTCTTGCCGCTTCGGCTTTCGCCGCCGCCCTTTAAAGAAAGGGCGTTCGTGGTCTGGACTATCCCTTCGCCTTGGCCCTGCGGCTTTAGGCGCCCCCCGTCTAGTCTCTACACCTTCCCGGGATCCGGGCTTGGCTCGGGATTGGCTTGGGCCGTTCGGCCTTTAGCGTTCCCCGAATTTGGGCGGTTCTACGCCGCGGATTTCCCCGCGGGCACTCCAATTGAAGTCTGCTGCGTCTACCATTTCGCCACGTCCGCTTAGGCCCTAGCGTTAGCGCCGGCGCGGGCGAACCGCAAGCGTGGGGTCGCGACTGTTTCATGGGCCGAATGATTAAAATATGGGCTAGTGCCGCCTGAAATATGGGCGGATCCCTCCTTCTCCCGCTCCGAAGTCGGCTGTTGCCGACTTCGGCATTTATAATGCGCAAACCGGGAACACCCGGTTTGCGATGGGAGAAGGTGGCCCTTGCGAAGCAAGGGTCGGACGAGGGGCGCCGCGACTTGGTTGGAACTCCCCGAGAACCCTCATCAGACCCCACTACGTGGGGCCACCTTCTCCCACAAGTGGGAGAAGGATTCGCACCCCTTTGGCACAGGGATTGCACACAAATACGCCTTTCTGCCTATCGGGGAGGCACAACATCACATGAAGTTGATCAGCGCCATCATCAAACCGTTCAAGCTCGACGAAGTGCGCGAGGCGCTGAACGAGGTCGGCGCGCTCGGCATGACCACCACCGAGGTCAAGGGCTTTGGACGCCAGAAGGGTCATTCCGAGATTTATCGCGGCGCCGAATATGTCGTGGCCTTCCTGCCCAAGGTGAAGATCGAACTCGTCGTGTCCGACGAAATCTCGGACACCTGCGTCGCCGCCATCGCCAAGGTCGCGCGCACCGGCCACATCGGCGACGGCAAGATTTTCGTTTCAGGGGTGGAGAACGCGGTGCGCATCCGCACTGGCGAAAAAGACAACGACGCGCTGTAGGCCGCGCGAATCCTTCTCCCGTTCACGGGAGCGCAAACCTTCTCCCGTTCACGGGAGAAGGCAGCCCCACGAAGTGGGATCGGATGAGGGTTCTGGCGACTTGGTTGGAACTTCCCGAGGACCCTCATCCGACCCTTGCTTCGCAAGGGCCACCTTCTCCC
>JBAWEN010000442.1:0-2173 GCA_049591215.1 Methylocystis sp.
CTCTTGCTTCGTAGCCCTCCTTGGGCGTTTCCTCCCTTGACTTGGGCCGCTGGTCTTCCGGCGGCCCCTTTTTTTATGCGATCACATGGAAAAACGAGCCGGAAACGCCGCCCGCGCGTAAGCCGCAAGCCGATTTCGTTTCGTCATAAGCGTCGCGAACCATCGCGAAACATGAGCCTTCCTCCTGCAATACCGTCGCGTAATGGAACTCGTGCCCGCGTAGCCGCGTACCTGCCCGCCCCAAACAATGATCCCCCGCGAGAGCGGCGTCGCGGTAGCCAAGACGCAGTTTGCGCTGCGAAAAACTCGTCTCCAATTGCAATAGCCCCGCCATCGCGTGAACCTGGCCATCGGCGCCCGTCAGCGCCCGCCCGAGCGTCATATAGCCGCCGCACTCGCCATGCACCGGCCGGCTTTCGGCGAAGCGCCGCAGGCCGCCCAGAAACTCGGCCGCGCTTGCTATACGGCCCGCGTGCAATTCGGGATAGCCGCCGGGCAGCCAGCATATGTCGCAATCGGCCGGCGGCGGCTCGTCGGCGAGCGGCGAGAAAAACTTGAGCTCCGCCCCCGCCTCCCGCCAGCCCAACGCAAGATGCGGGTAAAAGAAGGAGAAGGCGTCGTCGCGCGCCACGGCGATACGTTGGCCCGGCGGCCTCAAGCCCGCGACGGGCTCTGTTCGCGCCGCTAATTCCGCGCCGTCCGCGCGGGCGCATAGCGTGCCTAAATCGATATGGGCTTCCACCCTGTCTGCGAGGGCGTCCAGTATTTTGTCCAACCCCTCGGTCTCGCGCGCCTGCACCAGCCCGAGATGGCGTTCCGGCAAGATTACGCCGGCGTCGCGCGGCAAGGCGCCGAAAACCGTCAGTCCGCTCGCCTCGATCGCGTCGCTGGCCAGCCGGCGATGGCGCTCCGAACCGACCTTGTTCATCACCACGCCCGCGATTTTCGCGCGTGCGTCATGGCTTGCGACGCCGCGCAAAACGGCTGCCGCGGTCTGCGCCTGTCCCGAAACATCGTGAACCACGACCACCGGCCAGCCGGTCGCGGCGGCGATGTCGGCGGAGGCGCCGGTGCGGCCGGGGGCGTTGGGGGCGCCGTCGAACAGGCCCATCGATGCTTCGGCGATGACAATATCGGCGTCGCGGCCGGCGCGCGCGGCGAGACGGGCGATCAGGTCTTCGTCCATCGTCCAACTGTCGAGATTGAGGCTTTCCCGGCCCGTCGCCGCCTTGTGAAACGCGGGGTCGATATAGTCCGGCCCGCATTTCGCGGCGCCGACGCGCATCCCGCGCCGCGTCAGGGCGCGCATCAGGCCAAGCGCCAGCGTTGTCTTGCCGCTGCCCGAGCGCACGGCGGCGATGAGGAGGCCTTTGGCGGTCACGCCGGCTCTCCGCCGCCGCGCGGACGAAAGCGCCGGTCGTAACCCGCGTCATAGAGCGCGCTTTCGCGAAAATCCCGCGCGCCGAGCGCCGGTCCGACGAGAATCAGCGCCGTGCGCTCCATCGGCGCCTCGCCCGCGAGTCGCTCGATGGTCGCGAGCGTGCCGCGGACGATGCGCTCGTCGGGCCAGGAGGCGCGATAGACCAGCGCGATCGGGCATTCGCCGCCATAAAAGGGCGTCAACTCGCCGACGACGCGCGCAAGCGCGTGGATGGAGAGATGTATCGCCATGGTGGCGCGCGTGGCGGCGAAGGCGCTCAGGGTTTCGCTTGCCGGCATGGCCGAGGCGCGCCCGCTCGTGCGCGTCAGCACCAGCGATTGCGCGACCTCCGGCAAGGTCAGTTCGCGCCCGAGCGCGGCCGCTGCGGCGGCGAAGGAGGGCACGCCCGGCGTCAAGGTGAACGCAATTTTCAGCCGCTCCAGCCGCCGCGTCTGCTCGCCGACCGCGCTCCAGATCGAAAGATCGCCCGAATGCAGCCGCGCGACGTCGAGGCCGGCGTCTTCAGCCGCTTGCATCTCCGCGATGATCGCGTCGAGCGACAGCGGCGCGGTGTCGACGATTTTCGCGCCGGGCGGGCAATGCCGCAAGACGCCAGCTGGCACCAGCGACCCCGCGTACAGACAGACCGGGCATCGCGCGATGAGATCGCGTCCGCGCAGCGTGAGAAGATCGGCGGCGCCGGGGCCGGCTCCGATGAAATGCACGGTCATGGGCTTTCGCCTCCCTCTATCG
>JBAWEN010000443.1:0-10268 GCA_049591215.1 Methylocystis sp.
GCACCGAGAGATTGGTCGCGTGTTCATCGCCAAAATACACCGCGCCGCGGTCGGGCGTGTTGAGCCCCGCGATGACGCGCAACAGCGTCGTCTTGCCAGAGCCCGAAGGGCCAAGCAGCGCGACGAGTTCGCCGGGAGCTATATCGAGGGAGACGTCGCGCAACGCCGGATAGGAGCCGAAATCCTGCTCGACCCCCTCGATCCTGATGCCGAAGCCATGAGCTCGGTCAGTGGCGGCGGCGAGCGCGTCCCGTGAGAGCGTCGGCGTGACGCCATTCAAGAAAGGTCTTGAGACCAAGAGTGACGAGAGCCAGGCTGGCCAGAAGCGCCGCGAGAGCGAAGGCCGCGACAGAATTGTACTCATTGTACAGGATCTCCACCTGTAGAGGGATCGTATTGGTAAGACCGCGAATATGTCCGGAAACGACGGAAACGGCGCCGAACTCGCCCATCGCGCGGGCGTTGCACAGCAGAAGGCCGTACAGCAAGCCCCATTTGATGTTCGGCAGAGTCACCGCGACGAAGGTGTGAAAGCCCGAGGCGCCAAGCGTCAGCGCCGCCTCCTCCTCCACCGTTCCCTGCTCCTGCATCAAAGGAATTAGCTCGCGCGCGATGAAGGGGAAGGTCACGAATATCGTCGCCAGCACGATGCCCGGAACGGCGAAGATAATCTCGACGTCATGCGCGGCAAGCCAGTCGCCAAACACGCCCTGCGAGCCGAACACCAGCACATAGACGAGGCCGGAGACCACCGGCGACACCGAGAATGGCAGATCGATCAGCGTGATCAGCAGGCTCTTGCCGGGGAAGGAAAATTTGGCGATCGACCAGGACGCCGCGAGGCCGAACAGCAAATTGACCGGCACGGCGATCGCGGCGACAAGCAACGTCAGTTTTATCGCCGCCACCGCGTCGTCATCGGCGAACGCCTTCGCGAAAGCGCCAAAGCCCTTTTGTAGCGCCTGCGTGAACACGACGCCAAGCGGCGCGAGCAGGAACAGCGCCAAAAAGACCACCGCGACGAGAATCAGCGCCAGCCGCGTCGACGGCGCTTCCGTCCGCACATTTGTATGCGATCTCACTGGCGTCGCCTCAGACATGTCCGAACCTCCGGCGGCTCCAGGCCTGGATGAGATTGATCGCCAGCAGCGCGCCAAAGGAGATCGCCAGCATGATCGTCGCGATGCCGGTCGCGCCGGCGTAATCATATTGCTCCAGCTTAACGACGATCAGCAGCGGCGCGATTTCCGAGACATAGGCGATATTGCCAGCGATGAAGATCACCGAGCCGTATTCGCCGACCGCGCGCGCGAAGGCCATGGCGAAGCCCGTCAAAAGAGCCGGCGCCAGCGGCGGCAGCAGCACGCGCCAGATCGTCTGCGCGCGCGTCGCGCCCAGCGTCGCCGAAGCCTCCTCCAACTCGACCTCGAGTTCCCCGATGATCGGCTGCACCGTGCGCACGATGAAAGGCAGACCGACGAAGATCAGCGCCACCAGAATTCCAAGCCGCGTGAACGCCACCTTGATCCCGAGCGCCGCCAGCGGCGCGCCGAACAGGCCGTTGGGCGCATAAAGCGAGGCGAGCGAAATGCCGGCGACCGCCGTCGGCAAAGCAAAGGGCAGATCGACCACGGCGTCGAGGAAGCGGCGGCCCGGAAACTCGTAGCGGGTCAACACCCAGGCGACGATGAGGCCGAACACCACGTCGATCGCCGCCGCCGCGAGCGAGATCGAGAAGGTGGTGCGCAGGCCGGCGGCGACGCGCGGCTCGGTCGCGACGGCGTAAAGGCCGCCAAAGCCGAGGCCGGAGGCGCGCCACACCAACACCGACAGCGGAAACAGCACGATCAGGCTAAGATAGACCAGCGTGTAGCCGAAGGTCAGCGAGAAGCCTGGAAGCACGCTCGGCGCCGTGAAGCGCCAAGGCTTTTTAAGGCCGAGCGTCCCCGGACCCGGACCTGTCCGCTCGATGGGCGCTAGGTGGCTCACTGGGTCGGCTCTTGCTTTTGGATCTCGTCGAACACGCCGCCGTCGGCGAAATGCTTTTTTTGCGCCTTCGTCCAGCCGCCGAACAGCTTGTCGACCGTGAACAGCTCGATTTTCGGTAGACGCGCCACATCGTCCTTGGCGGCGAACTCGGGATGCGCCGGACGGTAGAAATTCTTGGCGATGATCGCCTGCGCCGCCGGCGTGTAGAGAAATTCGACATAGGCCTGCGCCAGCTTGCGCGTCCCCTTGGCGTCGACGACGCCATCGACGACGGCGACCGGCGGCTCGGCGAGAATCGACCGCGGCGGCGCTACTATGTCGAAGTTGTCGGCTCCAAATTCCTGCAAGGCCAGAAATGCCTCGTTCTCCCAGGCGATCAGCACGTCGCCGAGCCCGCGTTGGGCGAAGGTGATGGTCGCGCCGCGCGCGCCCGTGTCGAGCACCGGGGCATTTTGGTAGATCGCCTTGACGAACGCCTTGGTCTTGGTCTCGTCGTTGTCGAATTTGGCGAGGCCATAACCCCAGGCCGCGAGATAATTCCAGCGCGCGCCGCCCGAGGTCTTGGGGTTTGGCGTCACCACATTGACGCCGGGCTTGGCGAGGTCGTCCCAGTCCTTGATCCCCTTGGGATTGCCCTTGCGCACGAGGAAGATGATGGTCGAGCCGTAAGGCGTGGAATTGTTCGGCAGGCGTTGCTGCCAGTCCGCCGGAATCTTCCCGGTCCTGGCGGCGATGGCGTCAATGTCGGCGGCCAGCCCCAGCGTCACCACATCGGCCTTGAGCCCGTCGATCACCGCGCGCGCCTGGGCGCCGGAACCATTATGCGAGGTTTGAATCTGGACGGTTTCGCCGGTCTTGGCCTTCCAGTCAGCGATGAAGGCGGGGTTGATCGCCTTATATAATTCGCGCGTGGGGTCGTATGAGACGTTGAGCAGGGATTGGCCCGCGTGCGCCGAGCCTGCGACGAGCGCCACGCCGAGCAGGGTTGCGGCCAAAGCCAGGCCGAAGCGCGCCAATAGGTTGGAATGCGACATCAATTATGCTCCACAAGCCCGAATCGCGGCGGATGATGCGTGTATCAAGCCCGCCGCTGCCCTTCACGTTAGTCTATTAGTTTAGTGTCTTAATAGATCAATCGCCTAAAGCAAGAATTTTTTTGTCTCATCCGTTGCTTCCGCCGGCCCGACGCGGGCAGCGAGAAATAATATTCTTGTCCGGCTCGCTTTTAGAGGCAAAAGTCGCCGCGCGGTATGTAGACGCCACAAGCGAGCAAACCAATGCGCCAAGCCGCCACGACGCTGCAAATCGACACGCGCGGCCGGGGGTTTTATTCATTCGGCCCGGCGGTGGAGTCCTTCGCGCAAGGCCAGGGCATGCGGACTGGACTGCTTACGCTGTTCTGCCGCCATACTTCGGCGTCGCTGCTGATTCAGGAAAACGCCGATCCTTCCGTCCTGAGCGATCTTGAAAACTTCCTCGGGCGCATCGCCCCGGAAGACCCGACGCTCTATTCGCACGACAGCGAAGGACCGGACGACATGCCCGCGCATATTCGCGCGGCGCTGACGCAGACGCATCTTTCGATACCGATCATCGGCGGCGCGCTCATGCTCGGCGTGTGGCAGGGCGTGTTTCTCGTCGAGCACAGGCGCCGGCCGCATCGCCGCGAGGTCGCGCTGCACATGATCGGCGCCTGAGCGCGCCAGCGCCTGCGCCATTCTGGAACGCGCCAGCGCAGCGGCGTGTAACAGACCGGCAAGCCTAATGCGCGATAACCAAAATGTGTCTGTTCCCTGGCTTGACCGCGCCGTGCGCGGGGCGCCCGGAGCGTGTCGTGGCGTCAAAGGGCAGTGCGCATGCGTCGTCGGTCGAATACGGTTTGGGCGGTTGGCGTCATCGCGCCCTGGTGTCTCAGCGTTGGCGTCCTCGTTTCCTTCACCGCCTCGGCCGGGCAAGACGCGGTCGGCGGCTGGAACGAGGCGCCCTTGACGACCCGCGCCTCTTTCGGGCTCGACGAGCCGTCGCTCGCCTCGGCCCTGTCCGGCAATCTCCATGGCCAGGATCGCCCGCCGCTGGAATTGGCGCGGCTAATCGAGGGCGGCCCGTTCGATCTGCACACGCCGCCCGACGAGAACGACCCGCATGTCGATCTAAAGCCCAACGCGAACAATTTTCCGCAGGTCGACCGCTCGCATAAGGGCGACCCGGTGGTGGCGATGCGTCCTTCCTTCGACAGCCGCCTGCAAGGCGGCGCGACCGCGACCAACGGCGTCGCGCCGGCCGATCTCGCATTCCGCGTCTTCGGCGCTTCGACGCAAGTGATGCTCGCGCCGCGCGCCGCCTTGCCCGGCGACGAGGAATCGCAGGAGTTCGCGACGCCCGGCGCCGCCATGCAAACGACGACGCAAAGAGGCGCCGCGGCCGCCCTGCCCGCGCAAGCTGGCTCCATTTCGACCCCGGCCTCGCTCGAAGCCGCGCGGGAACGCGTCGCCCATGGCGCGACGCCTCAGGTTCCGCGCGCCGTCGCGCTCGGCTCCTCGACGCCGGCGCAGCCCGACGCCGTGCCGATCGAGGTCGCCTCTTTCCCGCGCGCGACGCTGGCGCTGCAAAACACCCTGGGTTCGAAGGACACGGCGCGCCCCGATTACGCGTCGATGATCGACCAGGACAAGATGGACGGCGAGAAGCGCTGCCTGGCCGAAGCCGTCTATTTCGAGGCCCGCAGCGAACCCGAGGCGGGTCAGGCCGCCGTGGCGCAGGTCGTGCTGAACCGCGTCTCCAGCGGACTTTATCCGAACAATGTTTGCGGCGTGGTCTACCAGAACCGCCACCATTACAAGGGGTGCCAATTCTCCTTCGCCTGCGAGGGCAAATCGCTGCGCATCACCGAGCGCGACGCCTGGGCCAACGCCGTGCGCGTCGCCGACGAGGTCATGGCGGGCCGGACCTATATTTCGGACGTGGGCCGCTCGACCCACTATCATGCGAATTACGTGAAACCGCGCTGGGCGCGCGCCCTGACCAAAATGGACGTGATCGGCCATCACATCTTTTATCGGCTCAAGCCGGGTCAGACCTAAGCAATTGGCCGACGAGCGCGTCGATACGCCCGGCGACCCCGGCCTCCGTTAAAGCCATTCGAACCAAGCCGCGCGCGCGCTGAAATTTGACGCCTTCCGGCAATTCGAGAGCGGCGGCGATTTTTTCCGCGTCGGCGGCGGCTTTCGCCAACGCGGCGTGGGTTTTGTTTTTCGGGTCGAAGCGCGGAATCGGCAGGTTGAAGATCACCTTGTCGAAATCGCGCGCGCCCCATTGCCCCCGCGATTGAGAGGCTTCGCCGCGTTCGCGGGCGGTTTCGCTATTGAGGATCGCGACCAAATATTTCGCCTCGCTCTCGCTCACGAACGCGCTCCAGTAGAGTCGATTTTCGACAATGGCTTTTGGGTCGCGCAATACCGTGGCGGCGGGCTGTGAGCCGGCTTTCGCATAGACGACGCGCAAGGGAGCCAGCGGGAATTGCGAGGATAACTTGCCGTAATAGTCGAATTGCTCAACGAGGTTTTTTTCCGCCACGCGGCGCTCATTCCACGCCGCTTCGGCTTTGCTCATCCACCCATATAGTCCGTCGCAGCCTCGACTAAGAGCAGCCGCCGCATTCAGGGTCTCGCCCTTTGCGGTTACGGGAACGACTCCCTCGAACCGTTTGAAAATCCGATAAGGCAAAATGCTCTCGCCAAGCAGCACGGGATGCAGAAATTCCGCCTCGACGCGATTCTCGATACCGGGCAAATCCTTCCACGGCGCCTTTTCCTGACTATTTCGCCGGCTCACGACAAAGGGGGCGCTTGGGTCGGCGCCGAGACGGCCCATTTGCTTGCGTTCGACAAACACGAACAATCGCGGAAACAGCGTCGCGCCATTGCGAAATAGCTTTCGATAAGGCGAACCGCCTTCATGCTTCGCCGTTTCCAACGCCGGCGCGCCTTCCGTCACCTTAAGCAGCCGATCCGCGATCTCCTCCGGCGCGTCGCGCAGTGGCAATATTCCCGAATAAACACGGACTTTGTCGGGCAGCGGTCTCGACGTCGCTGTGCGGCGGCCGAAGACCGCGCAAGACGGCACCGGAAACAGCGGTTGAACGTCGTCGTTCATGACCCAGGCCGCGTCCCAGCTAATCCGCGAGGTATGGAACGAGCCGCGCCGCAACCGGTCGAATTGGCCGCGCGTCAGCACCGCCATGGGCAAGACTAGACCGAGCCGTCCGCCAGAGCGCAAATAAAGCATCGTCGCGCGAACGGTGAACAGCGCGCAAAGATCGTTTTGCGTCGCCAGCTTGCCGCCGACATAGACCAGCTCGCCCTTCGCCAGCTCCTTGAAGCGCGTCTGGAGATCGGGGCTCATGTGGCGATAGGCGACCCAGGGAGGATTGCCGACCATCACATGCGCCCAGCCGCCCGCCGCCGAATAGGCCAGGGGCCGTGAAAGGTTGCGCGCGACATAGGCCCAAACGCTGTCGCGGCCCTCGCGGCGCAGTTTATCGAAAGTCACATAGGTTTTGCCGAGATCCTTGATCGCCCATTGCTGTTCTCCGGTCACATCGGCGCGGTAGTGCTGCTCGGTGATGCGATACAGCGACTTCTCGATCTGATCGCGGGGCATGTCCGCTTCCGAGCCGGTGCGCATCCGCTCGATGGCCTTGTCGAACAGCGCGGGATCACGGCAGAAAGTATCGGGAAAATCGAGCTGCTCGCGCCCGTTTTCGTCCCTTTCGCCGCTCTTGCCCTGCCCTGCTGGCGGCGGCGGAACGCGGATGACCAACTCCTTGCCGGCCATCAACTGGCTGATCGACAATTGCATGGAGTCGCCGAGATAGACCGGAATCGACAACGCGCCCTTGCGGGTCGCCAGCGCCGGCGCCAACGCCAGCAGATAGGTCACGCGGGCGATGATGACCGCCACGGGGTGAATGTCCATGCCCGCCACATGCGCGCAAACTTCTCCCGCCCGCAAATCCTCGGCCTGACCGACTTCCTCCGCCTCGCGCAGAAAATGGCGGATTGCATGAAACAAGAACGTGCCCGAGCCGCAGGCGGGGTCGAGCACGCGCTGCTCGAGCGGAGCGGAAACGGTCGCCTTGACGATCTTCGCCGCGAGCCAGTCGGGCGTGTAATATTCGCCGAGCCCATGTCGCTCGGCGCGATCGATCAAGGATTCGTACAGAATCTTGAGCACGTCGCTCTCGACTTCGGCGAGACGAAAACGGCGCACATGCGTCATGATCCGCCGCACGAGTTCCTCGCCCTCCGCGTCGGCGACGATCCAGTCGAAAAAATCGCTTTCGACCGCGCCATTGATTCCCGCGGCGGCGAAGGCTTCGCCGGACAACAGCCGTTTGGGATCGTCCTCCCGCATCCGCATGACCGCGAGCGCGATACATTTGGCGACGATGACCAGAAAGGTATGTTGAAACCAAAGCGCGTCGCTCTCGATTTCGCGGCCATAGACGAGCTTTAGAAGTTCCGCCCAGAGTTGACGCTTCAGCGAGACGGCGGGATCGTTTTTCAGTTTTTCCCACAAGGCCCGCAGCCGCGCGTCGACCAGATGATAGGCGACCGAGCCATTGCCGAGTTCGCTGCGAATCGTCAGCGCATCAGGCGGAAGAGACGCTTTTAGCGCCAGCGCGCCATCGAGCCAGGCGAGAAAGAGGCCAGCCTCATCTGGGTCGAGAACGGTTTCCTTCACCTTGACGAGCTTGCCGCCCGCCAGCTCGAACACCGCCCACTTGCGCCCGTCGGACGCGACCCCGACGAAATGCTGGCGCTCCTCGCGCTCCCGGTCGGCGAGATAATCGGGCATCCGCCGCTCGACATCGGCCCATTCCTTGTCGAGATCGCTCTTCGCCTCGAAAACCGTACGGCCGATCAAGGCGTCGATCCGGCCCTTGACCTCGGGAATGCGCTTTTCGAAATCGAGGTCAGTCAGAGCGGCCCCGAACTCGACCACTAGCAGCTCGCGGAAATCCGCCTTCACTTCGTCATGGCCAGGCTTGCCATGCAAATGCCGAAGGAGCGCGATCGTTTCGAGCTTGTCGGTCATGCGCGCGCGCTCCGCCGCCGATAAAATGTCTGTTGCAAAACGTTTCTCATGCGCAACTTATAGCTTTACCGCCACCGGCCAGAAAGAATTTTCGGGAGCGGGTTTGACAGGCGTTCGCCGCCGGAGTGACGGTTTTCGGCCCCTTTTCTCGCTCCCGCGAGAATTCTTTTACTTGACGTTAGCGACAAGGGGGCACATTTATAGCCACAGTTGTTTATTTCTCGCGGGAGATGCCGGCCCTATTGGTCGGAGCCGAAGGCGCAACCGCCCCGGAAACGCTCAGGCAAAAGAACCGCGCGAAATATCTAAAACTCTGGAAAGCGGCGCGGCGAGCGATTCGTTCGCGTCCACCGAAGGGCGAAACTCGCGGCCTGAAGCTAGCAGGCGACGCCGAGGAATCTCTCAGGTATCCCGGACAGAGGGGGCGCGCGGACGGATTAAACCGTTTACGCGCGACCGTGTCCTCGTTCCGGAGCGCCCCTTGAGCAATTTCGCAGTTTCCGAAGCCCCTCCCGCGAGGGTTCCGCTCGATGCGCTGCACCGGCGTCTCGGTGCGCGCATGGTCCCCTTCGCCGGCTACGATATGCCGCTGCATTACCCCGCCGGCATCGTCGCGGAACATCTGCACACCCGCGAAAAGGCTGGGCTGTTCGATGTTTCGCACATGGGCCAGGCGATTCTCGCCGGCGCCGGCGCCGCGCGGCTGTTGGAGGCGCTGGCTCCAGCCGATCTCATCGAACTCGCGCCCGAGCGCACGCGCTATACCCAATTGCTGGACGACTCCGGCGGCATTCTCGACGACCTGATGGCGACGCGGCTGCCGGGACGCGACGAACGCCTGTTCCTCGTCGTCAACGCCGCCACCAAAGTGCGAGATTTCGCGTTGATCGCGCGCAAACTCCCTCAAATCGCGCTGCACGTCCAGGGAACGCGCGCGATGCTGGCGTTGCAGGGACCGCGCGCGGTCGACGCCCTGAAGGAGCTGCTTCCCGGCGTCGAAGAGCTGAGTTTCATGGAATGGCGCGCCTTCGACTACGACGGCGCCGGAATTTATGTCACGCGCTCCGGCTACACGGGCGAAGATGGCTTCGAAATCTCGCTGCCCGCGGTCATCACTGAAGGCTTCGCGCTGCGCCTGCTCGATCATCCCGATGTCGCGCCCGTTGGCCTCGGCGCGCGCGATTCGCTGCGCCTGGAGGCGGGCCTCTGCCTTTACGGCCATGACATCGACGCGAGCACCGATCCGGTCGAAGCCGGACTGGTCTTCTCGATCGGCAAGCGGCGGCGCAATACGGGCGGCTTTCCCGGCTTCGCGCGGATACGCGCGGCGCTGGATCAGGGGCCGGCGCGGCTGCGCGTCGGCCTCGCGCCGCAAGGCAAGGCGCCGGTGCGCGAGGGCGCGCCGATCCTCGCCAGCGACGGGCGGCAGGTCGGACACGTCACCTCGGGCGGCTTTTCGCCAAGCCTCGGGCGCCCCATCGCCATGGGCTACGTCGAACGCGCGCTCGCGGAACCGCGAACGTCGCTAACCACGGAACTGCGGGGAAAGCCGGTCGAACTCGTCGTCACCAAACTGCCATTCACGCCGCAGCGCTATGTCCATCTTCGAAAGGATCGCACATGACCGCAACGCGTTTCACCACGGACCATGAATATGTCCGCGTCGACGGCGACATCGGCGTCGTCGGCGTCACCGATTACGCGCAGTCGCAACTCGGCGACATCGTGTTTATCGAACTGCCGGAGGTCGGCAAGAAAATCGCCAAGGGCGAGCAACTCGCCACCATCGAAAGCGTGAAGGCGGCGAGCGAGCTGTTTTCGCCCGTATCTGGCGAAGTCGTCGAAGTGAATGGGGAACTCGACACGTCGCCGGCGCTCGTCAACGAAGACCCGCTCGGCGCGGGCTGGTTCGTGAAGCTGCGCCTTTTCGAGCCTGACGAACTCGCCGGCCTGCTCGACGAGGACGCCTACCAAACCCATGTGAACAGCCTTTAACCGAACGGCCCGGCCGAGGAGATCGAGATGCGCTACCATCCCCTGAGCAACGTGGATCGCGACGAAATGCGCCGCGCGATCGGCGTCGCCGACATCGCGGAGCTTTTCGCGGACATGCCGGGCGGCGTTGTCGAAAATTTCGACCTGCCGCGCGGAAAATCCGAGATCGAGGTCGAGCGTCATCTCGC
>JBAWEN010000444.1:0-2002 GCA_049591215.1 Methylocystis sp.
CGTAAGGCATCGTCTGATAGGTGTCCTGCAAGCCGACGCGGATATTGTCGTAGCGCGATTGCAAGCCGATTCGCGTCTCCATGGGGAAGCCAGCGAATTCGTAATTCCACCCGTGTTCCGCCTTCAAGCCGAGGATGGTGCGGCGGTCGAACTGACGGAACTGATCGCCGATTATCGGCTGGGTCAGGTAATAATCGAAGTTGTTGAAGAGATCGAGCGTCGAATGGATGGCGTAGGCTTCGATCCGTGAATGGCTGTTGGCGTCGGCCTCGCTCCAGCGGGTCGAGAGGCTGAAACGCGTGGTGTCGCCGCGATCGGTGGGATCGATATTGCCCCAGAGGGAAATCACCCCTTCCGTCACCGCGCGTTCCGGAATCTGGTTCGACGCATGCCAGTGGTTGGCGTAGGCCATGGCGGTGATCGACACGCCGTTTTCGTCCGTGCCTTGCGACCAGCGGAGAACGCCGTTGATCTTGTGCATCTCGTCAGGCGCGGTCCAAGGCCCATTATAGATGCCGAGCTCCACCGCGCTGAGGAGATTGCCGCCCGCGACCTTGTCGGAGTTAACGCCGAGCAGTCGGCCATAGTCGAAACTGCCGGCGGTGGCCGAAAACAGGCCGCCAGGAAGTTCGTCCTTATATTGAATATGCACCGCGCCAGCCGAGGAGAAATCGCCCTCGTCGGCGAAATATGGTCCCTTTTTCGCGATAATATACGAAAACAGCTCGGGGATCAGGAAATTAGCATCGGCATAGCCCTGGCCGTGCCCATGGGTCGGCATGTTAAGGGGCATGCCATCCAGCGTAATTTCGAAATCAGTGCCGTGATCGAGTTGGAAGCCGCGAAGCTGATATTGATTGGCCTTGCCCTCGCCGCTATGCTGCGTGACCATCAGACCGGGAACCGCCGTCTCCAGCGCCTCGCCGGGACGGCTGAAGGGAACCGCGTTGATCTCCTTGCCGGTGGTGAACAGCTCGCTGGACGCCTTTTGCGTTTCGTTGAACTTTTCCTCGGCGCGCTCGACCTCGGTTTTGGGTGTGGCGACCACGACCGGGGGCGACGGCGCGGCGACCGGGCGCGCGGGCGCGGCGACCGGAAGCGCCGGCGCGGAGACATGCGCGACCACGGGCTTCTTCGGCTTCGACGACGGCTGAGCCCGCTTGGGCTTGCCGACCTCGATGTCCGGCAAAGCCTCCTGCGCCATGGCGGCGCCCGCGGTCATCGCGGTCAGCAGCGCTAGCGTCGAAATTTCTCGAAAGCGGCGGCGGATCATCGAGCCTCCCCAGGTGAGTATGAGCTTGGCGCCCACTTTTCTTACTTGTGCCGATTTTTCACGCTTTGAGCCGTTACTGTCAATGCGACGGCGAAAAATTGTCGCGAGCGTGTCAATATTGTCACACTGCGTTAAAGCATGATCAAGACGCGATTAACCGGCTGTTTCCACGCGCGACAGCCCGGCGCGAACCGCTCGCGGCGAGTCTTCTTCCCGATGTCAGGCCGGCTAAAATCCCTTGCGCGGATCGTAAGGCTTTTTGTCGCGCCATTTGGTCATTAACGCCTCATAGTCGGCGTCCGGCGCTTCCGGCGCCATGAGTTTCAGCGAAACATAGAGATCGCCCCCCGGCTTGCCGTCGACCGCGGGCAGGCCCTTGCCGCGCAGGCGCAAGACGCGGCCGCCGTTTGAGCCGGGCGGGATGCTCAGCTCCACCTTGCCGGAGAGGGTCGGCGCCCCGACCTTGGCGCCCAGCGTCGCCTCGTAGAGCGTCACCGGAAGATCGAGCCGCAGATCGCGGCCTTCGACGCGAAAATACGGATGCGGCAGGATTTTCACGGTCACCAGCGCGTCGCCGGCCTCCCCGCCCACCGGCCCGGGGTGACCCTGGCCGCGCAGCCGAATCTGCTGGCCGTCGTCCATGCCGGCGGGGATTTTGACATCGACCATGCGTCCGCCGGGCAGCGCGACCCGCGTGCCGCCGCCCAAAGCCGCGGTCTCCAGTTGCAC
>JBAWEN010000445.1:0-2985 GCA_049591215.1 Methylocystis sp.
TCGACCGGCTGCGCGGCTCCGGCGCGCCGCGGCTGGAGCGCCTGTCGATCGACCTCGGCGCCGGCGTCCAGACCATCACCATTCTTTGCCGCCGCCTGTTCGAGAGCGACGACGCGCCCTGTTTCGCCGTCGCCGCGCTCGGCCTGCGCGCCGACGCCCCGCCAGAGCCCGCGCCGGACGCCAGTCCGCGGCCGTCCGCCCCGAAAGCCAAGGCGGAGGAGGCGCCCGCCGATCCGGCGCTCGCCGAGTTGCGCGCGCGGCTCGCGGAGCGGCATGGGGAAGCCGCCCCGCGATTCCTCTGGAAGACCGACGCCGCCGGCCGTTTCGTCGACGTGACGCATGTGCTGGGCGATGTCGTCGGCGCGAGATACGCCGATCTGCTCGGGCGCGGAGTCGAGGAGTCGTCCAGGGAGTTGGGGCTGGACCCCGCCTTCGCGGCCGCTCTCGCGACGCGCAAGTCATGGAGCGGCATCATGGTCGACTGGCCGGTCGAGGACCCCGCCTGCCGCGTCCCGACAACGCTCGGCGCGCTGCCGATTCACGACGCCGGACGCGGGTTCTCGGGTTTTCAGGGCTTTGGCGTGTTGCGCCTGTCGCTGGCGACGCCGCCCGCCACGCCCGACGCCGCGCCGGAAATCGCGCCGCCGGAGACGGTCGAAATGGAAGCCGAGCCGCGAACACCGCCGCCGCCCCGGGAGCCCGAATTTTCGGGCGCCAATGTCGTGCCGCTGCGGCCCGCGCCGGCGCCCGAGCCCGCGAACGCGCTGACGCCGGGGGAGCAAAACGCCTTCGACGAAATCGGCCGCGCGCTGGTCGAAAGCGCCGAGCCCGGCGACGCGCGCGATCTTCTGAGCCAGGTCACGCGCGCGATCGAAAACCCGCCCGTCGCGGATGCGATGGACGACGCCGCATCCCGCGCGATGGCGATGGTCGACCTTCTCCCGGTCGGCGTGCTGGTGGCGCGCGGAACCGAGGCGCTTTACGCCAATCGCACGCTGCTCGACTATCTCGGCTATCCCGACCTCGACGCGCTCGCGGCGGACGGCGGGCTGGCGCGGGTGTTTTTGGGCCCCCTGCCCGCTCGGGCGCCCACGACCTCCCCGGTCGAGGTCCAGGCGCAGGACGGCGAGACGCTCGACGTGGACGCCCATGTTCAGAGCATTGACTGGAGCGGCGGGCCGGCGACGCTGATCAGCCTGCGCCGCGCGCGCGCCAATGCCCATACGCGCGCCGAAAATGCGCGTTTATGCGCGCAAGAAGACGAACTCACCCGACTTGGCGAGGAGCGCGACGCGCTCGCCGCCTGTTTCGACGCCGCCGGCGAGCCGATGGCGATGCTCGGCGCCGACGGCCGCATCGAGCGCGTCAACGCGGGGTTCGCCACGCTGCTCGGCGAGGACGCCCGCATCGTCGCGGGGCGCGATCTCGCCTCGTTGTTTCGCGACGAGGACGCGATGCGGCTCAAGGCTTTTTTCGCCCCCGGCAAAAGCGACGCCGCCGAGGAAACCGTTTTCGCCGTCAAAGCCCGTCGCGCCGGAGTCGCGAGGACGAAACTGTCGCTGCGCCCGCTCGGGCCGGGCCGCTTCGTCGCGCGCGCGCTGGCCGAGCCCGCGGCCGCCATGCTTAAGTCCGACTCGGAAGCCGCTCGCGAGGAGGCCGAACGGGCCAGCGCCGCGAAGTCGGATTTTCTGGCGCGCGTCTCGCACGAGATCAGAACGCCGCTCAACGCGATCATCGGCTTCGCCGAGGTGATGATGGAGGAGCGCTTCGGGCCGGTCGGCAATGAGCGCTATAAGGAATATCTCAAGGACGTGCATACCTCCGGGACGCATGTGCTGAGCCTCGTCAACGATCTGCTCGATCTCTCGAAGATCGAGGCCGGCAAGATGGAGCTGGCGCCCGAGGATCTCGACGCCAACGCGACCATCGGCGAATGCGTGTCGATCATGCAGACGCAGGCCAATCAGCAGCGGGTGATCGTGCGGCTGTCGCTGGCGCCGCGGCTGCCGCGCATCCGCGCCGACGAGCGCTCGCTGCGGCAGATCCTGCTCAATCTCCTCTCCAACGCGGTCAAGTTCAACGAGCCCGGCGGACAGGTGATCGTCTCAAGCGCGCAGACCGAGGCGGGCTTCGTCGTCATCCGCGTGAAGGACACGGGGATCGGCATGTCGGACGATGAAATCGACATCGCGCTGGAGCCGTTCCGCCAGGTCGCGACGTCGCGCAAAATCACGGGCACCGGCCTCGGCCTGCCCGTGACCAAGGCGCTGATCGAGGCCAACCACGCCTCCTTCACGATCAAGAGCCGCAAGAACGAAGGCACGCTGATAGAGGTGGCCTTCCCCCCGGCAAGAAGCTTGGCGGCGGAGTGATCGCGCGACTCCCTTCTCCCACTTGTGGGAGAACGCAGCCTTCGCGTTAGCAAAGGCCGGGCCGCCTTCTCTCGTTCCGCGGGAGAAGGAAGAGCCGCCCGCCGCCCGTGCAAATAATCCCGTTGATCCGACGCTTTGAACCCGGCATGAAGGAGCGATGCGCCTTGTCCTCGCTCTGCTCCTTCTGGTCCTCCCCGCCGCCGCGCTCGCCGAGCCGCTGGCCGTCAAGGTCGGCGTGCTGCGGCAGGCGCATTCGCGCGAGACCCTCTCCATTCAGGACATTCCCGCCGAGGACGACGCGCTGGCCGGCGCGCTGATGGGCGCCGCCGACAACAACACCACGGGCAAATTCACCGGCCAGACCTTCGCGACCGTCGACGTGAAGCTCGGCGAGGGCGAGGACCCCGGCGCGGCGCTCGAAAAACTCGTCAGCGAGGGCGCGCGGCTGATCATCGTGGACCTTTCCCCCGACGCGTTGCTGACAGCCTCCGAGCGCGTCAAGGCCAGCGGCGCGCTGCTATTTAATATCTCCGCGCCCGACGAATGTTTGCGCGTGGGAAACTGCCGCGCCTATGTCGTGCCTGTCGCGCCCTCGCGGGCGATGCTGGCCGAC
>JBAWEN010000446.1:0-8211 GCA_049591215.1 Methylocystis sp.
CAGCCCTATTGTCATGGCCGCGGCCATCGCCGCGAAGCGACTTTCGCGCTGGGAGTTCTCATGCCGCTTGATCCAACCGGGCCTTTACCGGCAAAATGGCGCAAATCAGGCGCTTTGCAAAGGGCGATATGAAAGCCGCGCATTTCTCCACGCCGTCGCGGACAGGCCTGCGGCGACTGCTTGTCACGCGCTTGATCGGAGGCGCGCCGCATCAGGGCCGGCTGATCGCGGGAACGCTGACGCTGCCTTGCGCGCTGGGCCGCGCTGGTCTCACATGCGACAAGCGCGAGGGCGACGGCGCGACGCCCAAGGGCCGTTTGCGCCTGCTCCACGCCTTTGTCCGACCGGCGGGATTTTCGCGGGCGGGCCTGCTCGCGCCGACGCGCCAGACGCGAGAGGACGACATTTGGTGCGACGACCCCAAGAGCGTTCTTTACAATCGTCATCTGCGCGGTCCGACCCGACTTAGCTTTGAGGACTTGTGGCGTTTGGATCGGCTCTACGACTTCGTTGGCGTGCTCGATTACAATATTCGCCCGGCCGTGCGCGGGCGCGGCAGCGCGATCTTCTTTCATGTCGCGACGGAAGATCTCGCGCCGACGGCGGGCTGCGTGGCGCTGCGCGCCCGCGATCTGGCGCGCCTGCTGCCGCGTCTGGCGCGGCGCGCGGCGCTGGAGGTCCGGTAGGAGTTTCGCGCCGTCGCGCCGGATTGACTTGCCCGCGGCGCCCGACCAAAATCACCAATCCGAGGCGCCGACGCCGCTATTCAGCGCGCTCCGTGAGCTTCGTGGGAGCACGGCCGCCCGTCTGGAAAATGTCGTATGAGCGATCTTGACGCAAAGGCGTGGCTCGGCTTCGCCTATCTCGCCGCGGTGGTGGCCCTGTTGCTTTTCGTCCCGGCGGGGACGCCGCGATATTGGCAGGCCTGGACCTATCTCGCCGTTTTCTTCGGGGCCTCGGTCCTCATAACCCGTTATTTGATGAAGAACGACCCGGCGCTATTGCGCCGTCGCTTGCGCGGCGGCCCAACGGCGGAGAAGGAAACATCGCAAAAGATCATCATGTCCTTCACCAGCATTGGCTATGTCGCGCTGCTCGTCGTGTCGGCGCTCGATCATCGATTTGGCTGGTCCAGCCCGCCCGCTTTTTTGACGATCGCCGCCGACGTTCTGATATTGCTGGGTCTCTACATTGTGTTTCTGGTCTATCGGGAAAACAGCTTCAGCTCCGCGACGATCGAGGTCGCCGCCGACCAGCGCGTGATTTCGACCGGACCTTACGCGGTCGTCCGCCATCCGATGTATGCCGGAGGCTTCCTTTATCTCCTGGCCACGCCGCTGGCGCTGGGCTCCTGGTGGGGACTGCTGGCCGCGGCGGGCCTCGCGCCCTTTTTGGCGTGGCGGCTATTTGACGAGGAGCGGTTTCTCAAGGAGAAGCTGCCGGGATACGCGGATTATTGTTTGAGGACGCGATGGCGGTTGATACCCGGCGTTTTCTAACGGCGGCGCTGGCTGGCTCCCGCCCAAAAACCTCCCCCCACTTGATTAAAACTCCCCTGCCTGCTTTTAAGCGCGCTGCACCATTTTCAATTTCCAGAGGAGCCCAAAAATGTCGCACTGGCCCGTTCATGGCAAAATCACCGGCCCCATCGTTCTGATCGGCTTTGGCTCCATCGGCCGGGGCATCTTGCCGCTGCTCGAGCGGCATTTCGAGTTCGACAAGAGCCGCCTCACCGTCATCGACCCCTCCGACGCGCATCGGCATTTGCTCGACGTGCGCGGGATCGACTATTTGCAGGCCGCGCTGACCGAGGCCAATTACCGCGATATTCTGACGCCGCTGCTGACCAAGGGCGAGGGGCAGGGCTTTATCGTCAATCTTTCCGTCGAGGTTTGCTCGCTCGATATCATCAAGCTCGCGCGCGAGCTGAAGGTTCTCTATGTCGATACGGTGATCGAGCCTTGGCCGGGCTTTTATTTCGACCCCAAGCTCGGCAACGAGGCCCGCACCAATTACGCGCTGCGCGAGACCGTTTTGGCCGAGCGGCGCAAGAATCCGGGTGGCTCGACCGCCGTGTCGTGCTGTGGCGCCAATCCCGGCATGGTGTCCTGGTTCGTCAAGCAGGCGCTGGTTAATCTGGCGAGTGACACGGGCGTGTTCGCGTCCGAGCCCAAAACCAAAGCCGAATGGGGCGCGCTGGCGCAAAAGCTGGGCGTCAAGGGAATCCATATCGCCGAGCGCGACACCCAGCGCGCGAGAACCCCAAAGTCGCGCGGCGTGTTCGTCAACACCTGGTCGGTCGAGGGCTTTGTCTCCGAAGGGTTGCAGCCGGCCGAACTGGGCTGGGGCACGCATGAAAAATCGCTGCCGGCTATCGCGGGAACGCATGAGACCGGCTGCGGCGCGGCGATCTATCTCAACTCGCCCGGCGCCAATACCCGCGTGAGAAGCTGGACGCCGACGCCGGGTCCGCAATATGGCTTTCTCGTCACCCACAATGAGTCGATCTCGATCGCCGATTATCTGACCGTGCGGGGCGCCGACGGCAAGGCGGTCTATCGCCCGACCTGTAACTACGCCTATCATCCCGCCGACGACGCGGTGCTGTCGCTGCACGAAATGTTCGGCGCCGCCGGCCAGCGCCAGCCGCGCGAGCATATTCTGGACGAACACGAAATCGTCGACGGGATCGACGAACTCGGCGTGCTGCTCTACGGCCACGCCAAGGGCGCGTATTGGTACGGCTCGCAACTGTCGATCGAGGAAACCCGCGAACTCGCGCCCTATCAGAATGCGACGGGGCTACAGGTGAGCTCGGCCGCGCTGGCGGGCATGGTCTGGGCGCTGGAAAATCCGCTGGCCGGCATCGTCGAGGCGGATGAGGTCGATTATCGCCGCTGCCTCGAAGTGCAGCTGCCCTATCTGGGTCCGGTCGTCGGGGTCTATACCGATTGGACGCCGCTCGCCAATCGCCCGGGATTTTTTCCCGAGGATATCGACGTCGAGGACCCCTGGCAGTTCAAAAATATTCTGGTGCGCTGAGAGGCGCCTTTTGGGGCGCGCAACACATGCCGGGGCGCGCGCGAAGCGCTCCCCGGTGCGCGCGGATGCGCGAAAATGCGCGCGATTTTACGCCTTGGCGGCCTGCTTGCGCGGGACGCCCTCTTTGTCCAGCAGCGCGGCCAATTCGCCCGATTGGAACATCTCGCGGGTGATGTCGCAGCCGCCGATGAACTCGCTCTTGATATAGAGCTGCGGGATCGTCGGCCAGTTCGAGAACCCCTTGATTCCCTCGCGAATCTCGTTGTCGGCCAGGACGTTGATCGCCTTGTAGGGCGCGCCGACGTGCTCGAGAATCTGCACGACCTGCATCGAGAAGCCGCATTGCGGCGCCTGCGGAGTTCCCTTTAAAAACAACACGATGTCGGCGCTGTCGATTTCGCTTTTGATGCGGGCGTTGATGTCGGTCATTGCTTGTCCTTTCATGCGGAATTCAAGGTTCCGCGCTTTGCGACGATGGGTTTATCTCACGCCGCGCGTTTGTTTTTCAAGGCGTAACAGTGGTCAGCGCCAGCGCGTGCAGTTCCGTCCCAAGCCTCGCGCCAAACGCCGATTGCACCAACTGATGCTGCCGCACGCGGCTTAAGCCTTTGAAAGCAGGGGAAGTTACGGTGGCGGCCCAGTGGTCGCCGTCATCCGCGAGCGGCGTGAGCTCGACCACCGCGTCGGGCAGCGCGGTTTTGATCAGGCGTTCGATCTCGGCGGCGGGCATGGGCATGTGTCATCCTTTGTCGAAAAAAGCATGTTCGTTTCCGGCCATATAGGCCGGCAGCGGGCTCTCATGCGCTTCGCGCAGTTCCGAGAGCAATATCGGCGCCTCGCCGGGCAAGGTCAATGCGTCGCCGCCGGCGATACCGATCGCGAGCGCGCAACCATTTGTTTCCAGGTCGATTCGCGCGATGACGCGATCCAGTTTGTCCGGCGCGACGGCGACGAGATAGCGCGCCTGATCCTCACCAAAAAGTATGGCGTGCGTCGGTCCCGGCGGCAAGGCGTCGATCGTCGCCCCGACGCCGCCAGTGAGCGCCATCTCGGCCAAGGCGACGGCGAGGCCGCCGTCCGAAAGATCATGCGCCGCCGTAACCCACTCGCCAAGCACGAGATTTCGCACGCAATCGCCATTGCGCCGCTCGGCGGCGAGATCGACCGGCGGCGGCGCGCCCTCGGTCCGCCCGAGGAGATCGCGCAGATAGACCGACTGTCCGAGCCAACCCTTTGTTTCGCCAATCAAAATTATCGCGTCGCCGCCAGCGAGGCCCGTTTTGGCCGCGAGCGCCACGTCCGCGATCACGCCGACGCCGCCGATGGCGGGAGTCGGTGAAATCCCAGCGCCCCGCGTCTCGTTGTAGAGCGAGACATTGCCCGAAACGATCGGGAAATCCAACGCCCGCGCCGCTTCGCCAATGCCTTCCAGACAGCCGACGAACTGGCCCATGATCTCGGGCTTTTCGGGGTTGCCGAAATTGAGATTATCGGTCAACGCCAAGGGGTTGGCGCCCGTCACCGAAATATTTCGCCAGCATTCGGCCACCGCCTGCTTGCCGCCCTCATAAGGGTCGGCGGCGCAATAGCGGGCGGTCACGTCGGTCGCGAGCGCGAGGCCCTTGGGGCCTTCGCCGACGCGGACCACCGCCGCGTCGCCGCCTGGGGCGCGGATGGTGTTGCCGAGAATGAGATGGTCGTATTGCTCCCAAACCCAGCGTTTGCCGCATAATTCCGGCGTTGCCAGCAAGGCTCGCAGCGCGTCGCGATTGGACATGGCGGGCGCGATCGACGCCGGATCGAGCACGCTTGGCTTCGGCGCCGCGACCCAGGGCCGATCGTAGAGCGGCGCCTCGTCGCCGAGTTCCTTGATCGGTAGATCGACCTTGACCTCGCCTCGATGCTTGACCACGAAGCGCAGGGAATCCGTGGTCTTGCCGACGATGGCGAAGTCGAGGCCCCATTTCTTGAAGATCGCCTCGGCTTCCTGCTCCTGCTCGGGCCGCAGCACCATCAGCATGCGCTCCTGGCTTTCCGAGAGCATCATCTCGTAGGCGGTCATGCCGGTCTCGCGGCAGGGCAAGGCGTCGAGATCGAGCTCAATGCCGAGATTTCCCTTCGCGCCCATTTCGACCGCCGAGGAGGTGAGGCCCGCCGCGCCCATGTCCTGTATGGCGATGACCGCGCCCGAGGCCATTAGTTCGAGGCAGGCCTCGAGCAGCAGCTTTTCCGAAAAAGGATCGCCGACCTGCACGGTCGGGCGCTTCTCCTCGGCGTCAGCTTCGAAGGCGGCGGAGGCCATAGTGGCGCCGTGGATGCCGTCGCGCCCGGTCTTGGAGCCAAGATAGACGATCGGATTGCCGACGCCCGTCGCCGCCGAATAAAAAATCCCGTCGGCGCGCGCCAACCCCACGGCCATCGCATTGACCAGAATATTGCCGTCGTAGCTCGCGTCGAAGGCCGTCGAGCCGCCGACCGTCGGCACGCCGAAGGAATTGCCGTAGCCGCCGACCCCCGCGACGACGCCGGCGACGAGATGGCGGGTTTTCGGATGCGCGGGGGAGCCAAAGCGCAGCAGATTTAGGCAGGCGATCGGCCGCGCGCCCATCGTGAAAACATCGCGCAAAATGCCGCCGACGCCTGTCGCGGCGCCTTGATAAGGCTCGATAAACGACGGATGGTTGTGGCTCTCCATCTTGAAGACGCAGGCGTCGCCGTCGCCGATATCGATCACTCCGGCGTTTTCGCCCGGCCCCCTGATGACCCATGGCGCCGCGGTCGGCAGTTTGCGCAAATGCAGCCGCGACGACTTGTAGGAACAATGTTCGTTCCACATCGCCGAAAAAATCCCGAGTTCGGTGAAACTGGGGACGCGGCCGATCAGCGCGAGAATGCGCTGGTATTCATCCGGCTTGAGCCCGTGGGCGGCGACGAGCGCGTCGGTTATTTCCGGTTCATGAACGGTCAAAACGTCGCACCTCGAGTAAAGTCGCGGAACTACCCGCAGTTTGAAGGAGTTAGCCTCTCCAGGCGCCCACCGCGCCGGCGCCGCGAAGTCTCGCGAAAGCGCCAGCTTTCCGATTAAAGCGCCTTATGGCCCGTGGCAACCGGTCCCTGACTGTGGCCAAAGTGACACACTCCCGGAGAAACGTGCGTCCACCCCCCGAAATTTGATGAACATCAAGTCATTTAGGCGCAAATCATAGCAACCTGTAACGGACTCGACGCGAGCTTCGGGACCGTGTCGTTAGAAAATCGCTTTAGGGGGATCCGATGAAAACCATTATCCGTGGCGCTCTCGCCGCTACATTTCTGAGCGCCGCGTGCGCTGCCGGCCTTGCCGCCGACCTTCCGGCCCCGCCTCCGCCGGCGCCGCCGCCGGTGTTCGTGGACACCTACCAGCCCTTCCAGGTTCGCCTGAAGGTTGGCGGCGTGGTTCCGACCAATGGCGCCGGCACGGTTTACGACTTTGGCGCCGTTCGTCCCGGCCTCCCGAATGGCGGCAGCATCGGCTTGGCGACGGGTCTTTCGGGCGGCTTCAATACGGTTATCCCGGGCGCCAGCACGAGCACGAGCTTCTCGATCATTCCGATGCTCGACGTCGCCTATTATATCAACAGGAATTGGGCGGTTGAAGCCATCTGCTGCGTCTCGCCGGCTCACATCCAGGGCACGGGCACGATCCAGTCCGAGTTCGCCCACACCTGGGTGTTCCCGCCGACTCTTCTGTTGCAATATCACTTCACCAATTTCGGCGCCTTTCAGCCTTATCTCGGCGTCGGCGTGAACTTCACGACCTATTGGGGCACGCGCGTCAACGCCCAGACCTGGCCGCTCGGCATCGTGCCCGGCTCGCTGCTTGGCGGTCTTGGCGGCGTCAGCGCCCAGTACTACAGCGCCACCGTCACCCCGAGCTGGGGCGTGGCCGGCCAAGTCGGCTTCGACTACATGTTCACCGAACATTGGGGCGTGAACCTCGACCTGAAATACATCATGATGGAGCCGACCGTTCACGCCAACGTCTCCGCCTTTTCCCCGGTGGCGCCGTCTCTCGGAGCGCTCTTTATTCCGGTCCGCGTCTATCTGCCGATCAATCCGCTCGTCGTCAGCGCGGGCGTGACCTACCGCTTTGGCGGCGGCTCGGCGGCGCCGATCGTGGCCAAATACTGATCCTTTAGCGTAAGCGAACGGAAAAGCCGGCCCCTTGGGGCCGGCTTTTTTATGCTTCGGCGGCCAATTGAAAAAGGGCCGTTTCGGTTGCGAAACAGCCCCTGGCTAAGCCGGCGAAGCGGCGTTTCTCGTTACGCCGCGATCTTGTGGCACTCTTCGGCGCAGGCCTTGCACGACGCGCCCATATCGACGCATTCGGAATATTGCGGGAACTTGTCGCATTCCTTTTTGCAGGCGAGGCACATTTCCGCGACGGCCTTGGCGAGGGCGGCCGTATGGGGTGAATTGACCGAGGCCAACACTTCCAGCGCCCCGCAACCCGCGATGACGTCGTAAGAGGCCTTGGTGCATTCCGCCATGCTCGTGTCGTTCATCGTCAACATGCCGAAGCAATGGCGCAGACAGCTATTGCCGTCCAACACGCATTTGGCGGCGGCGTCGGAGAGCCCCTTATATTTCGGCGGATGCATATGGTGGCCGGCGCCCGCGTCTTCCGCGAAAGCCGAAGAAGCCGATACGGCGGCGGCGACCGCGCCAACCGCGGCGATGAACTCACGACGTTCCATTTTATGTCTCCCTGTTAGAAAAATCCCGCGAAATGCCCAGGATATGCGGAATATAAATACCGCGGTTTGTGTCGCAAGGAAATGACACGTATCGTCGCAACGCCAAGCTTGACTCTCCTCGGCAATGGCCCCAGCATAGAACATAAATAGAACATCGGGGCCTAATTCCATGACGCGGAATGGCGTTGGCGAACGCATCGTCCTTTTGCGCCGCCGCATCGCGACGATCGAGGCGCGCGAGGCGCCCGGCCATTGTCCCGCGGGCGCCTTGGCGCGGACAAGCCCGCGCCAGCTCTCCGAGCAAGACCCTTTTGAGCGGTTGCTGCGAAATCTCGGGTCCGTGAGCTTATGCGAAATCATTCCCGCCCATCCGCGCGCGGTCGGCGCCGCCGCCGGTTTCATCTGCGCCCTCGCCCTGCGCGCGGCGGCCGCC
>JBAWEN010000447.1:0-4365 GCA_049591215.1 Methylocystis sp.
ACGTGACGCTGGCGCGCCGCTTCCGATTTGGGTTTCAGCAATTCACGATATTCGTCGCGCCTTTCGTGGATCGAGGCGATAACGAACCCCATGGGCACGCCGATATCGACGAGCACGGTTTCGGCGAGTTGCAGGCTCGCCTCGATTGTTTCGGGGATCGCGTCGCTGGCGCCTGCTTCGTAGAGGCGCGTCGCATGACCAGCGTCGCGCGCTCGGGCGACGATGGTCATGTCGGCGCGCGCCTCATGCGCGAGACGCACAATCTCTTCCGCCGCGCGCGGGTTCGGCACGGTGACGACCACGGCTCGCGCCCGCGCGACGCCGCAGGCCAGCAGAAGTTCGCGCCGCGTCGCGCTGCCCCAATAGATGTCGACGCCTTCGTCGCGCCGCGACGCGACGAGTTCAACGGCGTCGTCTATGGCGACGAAGGGAATGTCGTGACGCTTGAGCATCTCGCCGACCAGCGCGCCGACGCGGCCAAAGCCGATGATGACGACACGGCCGGACGCCACGTCGCCTTCGGGCACGAGATGCGCGAACTCGGCCTGGAGTTCGGCCGGCGTCTTCGCCCGCGCGAAGCTCGCGCCGAGCCGCCCGAGCGCCGGAATCGCGAACATGGACAGGGTCACCACGACCATGGCGTCGGCGCCCAGAGCGCCCGGCAGCACGCCCGCGCCAATCGCCGAGGTGAGCAATACAAAGGCGAATTCGCCGCCCGGCGCCAGCAGCAGAGCGATCTCGCCGCCGACCGCGCCGGACAGACGAAACGTTCGCGCCAGCGCGAAAATCACCAGCGCCTTGAGCGCCACGAGTCCACAGGCGTTCAGCATGATCGGAATCGGATCCCGCAGCACCACGCCAATATCGAGGCCCGCCCCGATTGAAACGAAGAACAGACCGAGCAAAAGGCCCTTGAACGGCTCGATGGTGATCTCGATCTCGCGGCGAAATTCGGTTTCGGCGAGCAGCAGGCCGGCGATGAAGGCGCCGAGGCCCATCGAAAATCCGGCCGCGGCGCTGGCGACGCCGGAGCCGACCACCACCAAAAGGCAGGCGGCCATGAATAATTCAGTGGATTGCGCCGCCGCCACCAATCGAAACAGCGGCCGCAGCAATAGCCGCCCGCCAAGGATCAGCGCGCCGAGCACGACCAGGGCCGGCAGGAAAGTCCAGAAGACGGCGACGCCCGTCAAGCCGGCCTTGGCCTCCGCCAGCACGGTGACGAAAAACAGCAATGGCGCCACCATCAGATCCTGCGTCAACAGAACCGCGAAGGCGGCGCGGCCGGGCGTCTTGTTGAGGTGACGCGTTTCCGCCAACACCGCGATCACGATGGCGGTCGAAGACATGGCGAGGGCGGCGCCCATCAGGATCGCCGGCGCGAGACCGAGGCCAAACCAAAAATAGCCGACCGCCGCCAGGGCGGCGGCGCAGACGAATACCTGGGCGAGCCCGAGCCCGAACGCCAGCCGCCGCATGCGCACAAGGCGCTCCCACGACAGCTCCAAGCCAATCATGAATAATAAGAAGACGAGACCAAATTCGGCGACGCGCGCGACCTGCTCGACGTCGGCGATGGCCAGTGGCGCGAGAAATTCGTATTTTTGAGCGAGGCGTCCTAGCCCGAAGGGGCCAAGACACGCGCCCGCCAGCAAAAACCCGAGCACCGGGCTGACGTGCAACCGGTGAAATAAAGGCACGACGACGCTGGCGGTCGCCAGAAACAGCAACGCCTCGCGATAGGACTCCCATTGAAACGACCCGACCATGCCTAAATCTTTCCGCGCCTTGTTTTTCCCCGAAAACATCGCCGATTGATTCGGCGGTTCGAGAATAAACGCGGCGCGGCTTGTTTAGGAACGCAAAGCGCGGTTCGCGGCGCTAATTATTGTTGTTCCGACGCCGCCATCGCAGGGTCCGGCCGGGTAGTCCGAGCCTCTGTCTTCGAATCCTGGGAGCGCGGCTTGGCCGAGACGGCGGCGGCCGAGGGCGCGATCCGCTTCCATGTCTCGCCGCCACACAGCACGCCCAGGATACAGCCTTTCACGCTCAAGTCGCCATCGGCCTTGACGCTGATATAGCCGTCGTAAACCTTGCCGTCCTTTACGTTATAGAGCTTTCCCCGCCACTCGTTGGCGGTGGTTTTCTTGGCTTCTCGCAAGATCACCGTTCCGACGCCAGCCTGGTCCTCGGCTTTTTGCACGCCGACCACCTTCGCGCACAACGAGTCGCCGCAATCGTAAAAGCTGAAGCGCACGCCGCCTTCCGGGCGCAGCCAAAGCCCATGCGGATCGTTGGCGTCCAGCGCGCGAGCCGGGCCTCCGAAACAAAGAGCGCCAAACAGCAGGGCGAGTGAAGCAAGAGCGGAAAGGTGATGCGAGTGTTTCATGGCGCAAGCTCCCGTTCAATGATGACGAGGCAAAGTCTCGTCCCGCATCTGGGCGAATGTTCGGCCTACAGATGTTAAGAAAGGATCAACCACGCACGCATTTTGATTGTCCGCGCCGAGGTTATTTTTGCGTGAGGCGCTTGTGGCGCGCCGGCGCGAGAGGGCTCGCTTCCATCGTCATTACTTCGCGGAGATTAAATGGTGGGCGGCACAGGGATTGAACCTGTGACCCCTCCCGTGTGAAGGGAGTGCTCTCCCGCTGAGCTAGCCGCCCCGGCGCGCTTGGGCGCGTTCCGACGGAACCGTTTACGTGCGCGCGAGGCGTTTCGTCAAGTGCGCGCTTTGGCGCGCCGCTCGGACGAGCGCCTTTCGCGAACAGAGGGAATGGGTGCGAGCTCAAGGTTGAGCGGTGACGAATAATCGAAATAAATCTGAGAGATAGGAAAATCCTCGATGCGTTTTTCGCTGTTTGTGTGTTTGTTCGTCGGGCTCGCGTTCCCGCCGGCGCGCGCGGCCCGATCTTTATATTCTCCCGCCGAATCCCACCTACCGCCGCAATTTGGAATGCGCGACGGTCCCCGCGCCGCCGTTTAAGCGCATGCCGAATTCGCAAGGCGATTCGGCGATATGCTACGCCTATGCGGCGGCGGACATGATTTCCCAAAGGATCGGTCTAGCTGTTTGGGCTCTCGATGTCGCGACCACCTTCTACCTCACGGACCCTTCGGGCCTTTACGCGGCGAGCGACAGGCGCGTTCGCGAATTCGTCGCCGGAAAGCCGGGACTAATGGATGAAATCGTCGCGCAGCGCAGTCGCGCGGACGTTTCAGAAGAAAAGAATACTTTAAAGCGCCCCTATTTCGACAAGCTCGAAGGTGGAGAAGAGGATATCGCGGCGCTGCTGCTCAACATCAAAGGGGTCTGCCTCGATCGGGATTTGCCGTCGAACGATGGTTATTATCTCTATACAGCGCTGCTTGAGACCCTGCGCCGCAAGGCCCGCGCGACGCCCAATCCCGGGATTTGCCTGCGCTCGGTCAGCGTGACGGTCGCGAAGTTGAACGATCCCGTCGCCGATGTGTTTAACGATGCGTGGCTGCGATATGTCGAGCAGCGATGCCATCGGATCCAAAGTCCGGCGCCGCTTCCGCCGATATCCCATAGGGCCGCGGTGGACCAGCGCGAAGTGGTGGAACGCAAACACGCGGGGAAGGGCATTTCCCGGCGGGAAAGGGCGCATATGTTCGCCATGATCGACTACGCCCTCGACCATCGACGCAATCCGACGATTGGTTATTCTTTCTATCTACTCGAAGCGCGCGCGCCGGACGACCCGGACGAATTCGCCGACCATTCGAGCATGGTGCTCGCCCGCAAGAAAATCGACGGAGTCTGTCATTATCTCGTGCAAGACAATACCGGCGAATTTTGCACGAGCCTGCTTCCAAACATCGAGCGCAGATGTTCCGCGGGGCGCATCTGGCTCAATGAGCGGCAACTCAATGAAACGCTATGTAGCGTGACCTATTTGAGGTGACAGACGGTTTATCGAACGACATCCAAGCAGGTCGCCTACTGTTTGCGCATTAGTTGCATTTTTGTCACAGCAAGAACAATTCTTTCTCACGGACACTGTTTCCAGAGAGATCCTGCTTCCGGGCGGTATGTCTATTGCTTATACAGCGAAGAACATTCGCTTATATGGCGATGGATGTCTTGATTCGTTCAGCTGGAGGTAAGTTTATGAACAATGCTGCGACGCGGCCGACCATGAGGCTGCTGAAAAGAGCGCTGATGGGATCGGCGGCTTCATCCTTGGCTCTTTCGATAATCGCCGGCCCGGCGTCCTCGCAAGACCTCTCCCTCCCGTCGCCTCCGCCGGCGTTCGTGTCCGCGCCCCCGGATACTCCGAAACCGCCGCCTTCCCCGCTATCCGTATTCGGCGACAATATGCCGGATCCCGACCATTTGACGTT
>JBAWEN010000448.1:0-1729 GCA_049591215.1 Methylocystis sp.
GTTCGTGGACGACACGCCAGGGTGCGCGGCCAGCGTCCGCGACATGGCGAACCGCCGTCGTGCCGCGACCGCCGCCCGCAGCCGGCGCGCCATCAATTTCTCCGACCCAAGCAAATTCGTAAACGCAGACCGCGACCTCGTCGGAACTCACAAGCCATGTGAGATCGCTTATCCCGTAGTCTTCGTTCTGGATGGCTTCGAAATTGGCGCATATCGCGCTTTGGATCGCGTCCTTGCCGAAATGCGAGCTCTGATTGCTGAACAGGAACACCGCGTCGTCGTCGATCAGGGCGAGCAGCGCCTCGATGTCGCGCGTTCGGGCCAGGTTCAGATATTCCCGCATGAACTCGGTTGGCGTCATCGCCGCCCCCTCGCTTAACCTTTTCCTCCGCGCGACGAAAGAGCGTCGGCGCTACAAATCCTGCTCGAGCAAATGCCCCGAGCGGTCGCGCTTGGAGGCGAGATAGCGCAGGTTGTGAACGGTCTTGCGCCCCAAGACCCGCTGATCCGAAACGACTTCGATCCCGGCGTTCTCCAGCGCCGCGATCTTGACCGGGTTATTGGTCATGACCCGCACGCGCGCGACGCAAAGTTTTTGCAGCATGTCGGCGGCGAAATCGAAACGGCGCTGGTCGTGATCGAACCCCAGCACTGCGTCGGCGTCATAGGTGTCGTAGCCGCGCGCTTGCAATTCATAGGCGCGGATCTTATTCGATAAGCCATTTCCGCGTCCTTCCTGGTCGATATAGAGCAGCACGCCGCCGCCGTTTTGCGCCATGAAGCGCGCGGTGTGGCGCAACTGGTCGCCGCAATCGCATTTGAGACTGCCAAATAGATCGCCGGTAAGGCAGGCCGAATGCAGCCGCACCGTCACAGGGCCGGAGTAGTCAAGCTTGCCGATGATGACCGCCACCTGATCGCGCAGGCCCTCGCCGCCGCGAAACACGACGAATTCTGTGTCGGGCGCGCCGTCGAGCGGCACTGGCGCGCGGCCGACGATGCTCAGGGATTTGGCGCGAGCGACGCGGTAGCCGCCCACATCGGCGAGAGCGGCGGCCAGCAAGCCGCGCCTCGACGAAGCTCCAGTCGCGGGAATCACCAGGGCCGCCGGCAACACATGAGCCAGTCGCAGAAGTTCGAGCGCGCCAAGATGGATCGGCGAAGGCGCGGCCACGGGCGCATCGATGCGCGCGCCTACCTCGAGCGCCAGGGCGCTTATTCTGGCTAGGTCGATCGTCGGCAGAGCGACGAGGCCCGGCTCCCGCCGATCGAGGCCCAGTTGTCGCAAACGCGGAGCGGTGAGAATCAGTCGGGCGTCCCCGCGCGCCGCCGCCTTCCGGGGGTTGGCGGGCGCGGCGGCGAGACACTCCACGCCAAATACGACGATCTGGCTTTCCGCATCCTTGAGAATGACTGGGCGGCCGGCTCGGATCTCGGCGATGGCGCGCTCGACGTCGATTTGGCCGGCCGAGGGCGGCGGAGGTTCATGAGTTTCAGTTTGCGCCACGGATGCCCCGAGCCAGAACGATAATGGACTGAGACCAGGATATACGCTATAATCTCTATAGATAAAATAAAATAATCGGTCGCCTCCCCGGCCTTAGCGCAAGATCTGCTGTTCCCTGTGTCCGCGCTGGCGGAGGGAGGCGATGCTGGTTCGGTCGAGGATCATGGCGATGGAGTCGCGCACGTCGAGCATGACGTCGCGGATCGCGCAGGCGTCCTCGTC
>JBAWEN010000449.1:0-1520 GCA_049591215.1 Methylocystis sp.
CGCCATCGCCGCCTATGGCATGCCGGAGTTTTTGCGGCTGTCAGTCGGTTCGCGAGAGGCCAATGAGCGCGTCGTCGCCGCTCTGGCCGAGTTCGTGGGGCGCGTATGAGCGACCAAGCCCGCCATCAGCCCGCGCCGCTGTTCAACAAGCTCTGCCTGATCGGCCTCGGCCTGATCGGCTCGTCGATCGCGCGCGCCGCGCGCGCCAAGCACGCCGCGGCGGAAATCGCCGCCTATGACGCCTCGCCCCAGGTTCTCGCGCGCGTGCGCGAACTCGGCATAGCCGACGACGCCAGCGGCGACTTAAGGCGCGCGCTAACGGGCGCCGATCTCGTCATCCTCTGCGTTCCCGTCGGCTCCATTGGCGCGGTGGCGCGGGCCTGCGCGCCATATCTGGAGCGCGGCGCCATTCTCTCCGATGTCGGCTCGGTCAAGGGCTCGGTCGTGGCGCAGGTCGCGCCGCATGTGCCCGCGGGCGTGCATTTCGTGCCGGCGCATCCGCTCGCCGGCACCGAATATTCCGGCCCGGACTCAGGCTTTTCGACGCTGTTCGAGAACCGCTGGTGTCTGCTCACGCCGCCCCCCGATACGGACGCCGGCATGGTGGAGGCAACAGCCGAGTTCTGGAAGCGGCTCGGCGCCAAGGTCGAGGCGACGACGCCGGAGCATCACGATCTCGCGCTGGCGGTCACGAGCCACCTGCCGCATCTGATCGCCTACAACATCGTGGGAACGGCGGCGCATCTCGAAACCGTCACGCAGTCCGAGGTGATCAAATTCTCGGCCTCGGGCTTTCGCGACTTCACCCGCATCGCGGCCTCCGACCCGACCATGTGGCGCGACGTGTTCCTGCACAACAAGGACGCCGTGCTCGACATGCTCGGCCGCTTCAACGCCGACCTGAAATCGCTCCAGGGCATGATCGAGCAAGGCGACGGCCAAGGGCTGTTCGATTTGTTCACGCGCACGCGGGCGATCCGCAAGGGCATCGTGGAACAGGGCCAGGACACCGCGGCGCCGGACTTCGGGCGGCCGCATGATGGGAAGGCGCCATAGGCTGGGCCGCCTAGTCGTCCTTTTCCTCGCGAGCTTGAGCTCGAAAGACCGCTTCGACCTCGGCTTCCGACGCGAACTTGCCCTCTTCGCCCACTTCGTCTTCGTTCCCCGCGAGCCAAAGCATCAAGCGCGCGATCTCGTCCTGATCCTTGGGCGGCAAACGCCGGACGGTTTCGACGGCGAGGTCGAGCAATTTCGTCATTGCATGAGTCTAAAACCTAGAACGCGAGATGTCACGAGTTAATGCTCCGCATCCCCCGAAACCCCTTGCCCCCCGCCGCACACGGCCTATGATCGTGGCGAAGAAGGAGCGGCGGGATGGCGGGCGAGGCGGAGGCGGTCACGGCGGCGGTTCTCGTCATTGGCGACGAGATTCTCTCGGGCCGCACGCAGGACCAGAACAGCCATTACATCGCCAAATATCTCGCCGATATCGGCGTCGACACGCGCGAGATTCGCGTCGT
>JBAWEN010000450.1:0-3715 GCA_049591215.1 Methylocystis sp.
CCATCAAACCCTCGACGAGGTCGACGTTGTGCTGACCGGCGCGCCTTTCGCCCTGATGAATCGTGGGCGGAAGGTTCTCGCGGCCTGAGAATCCACGGAGCGGCGCAATATCCTTCGACCCATTCGAATCAGGCCCGGACGAACTGGGCGCCTCGAAAGCGCGCGGCGTCGCCATCTCCTTGGCGGCGGGCGGCCTCGCCGTGTTCGTTGGAACCCTCGCGCCGCTGCTCCTCGCGCGGACGCGCACCTCCGCCGAATTCGAGCCGTTGCGGGTCAATTCCGAGCGGATGTGGCAATGGGTCGATGAAGGCGAGAACGCCCTGGCGCGAGCGGCCGAATATGCGGGTCGGTTCGAGCTTCAGCACGCGGTCGAGTTGCAGACCCAGATCGCTTCCGCGATGATTCTGGCGCTCGTCGTCTATTTTCTCTGGCTCGGCTTGCGCAACAGGCGCTTGCGCGGCTGGTCGCCGTTTTTTTGGATCGCCGGCGTTGGGCTGGTGTTTTTCGCGCCGACCTTCGCGCCAAGCCTCACGCCGGCGCGTCTGGACTATCTCGCGACGTTTTGGATCGAAACGGAGGTCGCGCGTCGCGGCCAGGGCCACGCGCATATTCTCCCGCCCGAGAGCACGTTGATCGCGCGCGCCATCGCCGCCGCGATCGCCGCGGGCTTTCTAGCGCTGTGCGCGCATGATGTCGCTCATCGTCTGCGCGAGGCGCTTTGGGAATTCGGCTTTCTCGCGGACGAGGACGAGGAGTTTTCGCGGACCGCCCGATCCCGCGGCCGAGCGCGCTTCACCGCGCAACAACGGAGGTCGGGCGAGTCCGTGGGCTCCTCCGACGCCGAGGACGCCGACGCCAGAGGTTTCGGCCACCGCGATCCAGCCGAGCTCGTCACGATGATGAGCAATCCCGAGGCGCGGGCCTGCGCCACTTTGGGCGTGCGGCGCGGCGCGAGCAAGGCCGAGATCGAGCGCGCCTATCGAACGAAAATGAAGCGCGCCCATCCCGATCACGGCGGCTCGGTCGCCCGCGCCGCGGCGCTCAACCAGGCACGCGACCTGCTGTTGCCGCATGGATGAATTTGGCGGAGCCGAACCCTTCCGGATAAATTGATCTCGCAATAAACGTCGGCCCGCTTATATTCGGGATATAGCGCGACCGCTCGGCCTGAAGGCCGCGGGTTTGCGCGGTCTTTTTTGGAGCAGTCGATGACGCCCTTAGCCACGATAATCTGCGCGGCGATTGTTCTGTCTACGGGGCTCGGCGTTTACCTGCGGCTGCGGCAAATGGCCTTCGTCAGCCGCAACCGCGACGCGGCGCCGCGAGACTTCGCCGGGGAGGTGACGCTCGAGGAACACCGCCGGGCCGCCGACTACACGCTCGCGCGGACGCGATTTTCGATTTTCGAGACGGTCTACGACGGAATTCTCTCGCTGCTTTGGCTGCTTTTCGGGCTGGCGCCGCTTTATAATCTGATCGCACGGGCGACGGTGCCTGGCCTTAACCGAAGCGTCGCCTTGTTCGTGGCGTTCGTGGCGCTCGCCGAATTGCTGGCGATGCCCTTGTCGCTCGCCAACACTTTTTGGCTGGAGGCGCGTTTCGGCTTCAACCGCCAGAGCCTCGCCAGCTTCCTGGCCGACTGGCTCAAGGCCGGAGCGCTGCAACTGGCCGTCGGCGCGCCGCTGCTTTACGCGATGTTCGCGCTGCTTCGGGCGGCGCCCGACTATTGGTGGCTATGCGCCTTCGTCGGCTTCATGGCCTTTATCGTCGCCATGATGGCGGTCTATCCGACCTTCATCGCGCCATTGTTCAATAAATTCTCGCCGCTCCCCGAGGACGACTTGCGGCGGCGGCTGGAGGCCTTGCTGCAAAAATGCGGGTTCGAATCGCGCGGACTTTATGTGATGGACGCCTCGACGCGATCGGCGCGCGGCAACGCCTATTTCACCGGCTTCGGCAAGGCCAAGCGCATCGTGTTGTTCGACACGCTGCTCGCCAAGCATACGCCGGAAGAAATCGAATCGATTCTCGCCCATGAACTGGGCCATTTCAAATTCGGGCATATTCGCCAGATGCTGGCGATGGCGGCGGGGCTCGCTTTCGTCGGCTTCGCAGCGCTGCATTGGGCGCTGGGACCACAAGGGTTGTCGGTCGTCTTCGCGCTGCCAGCCGACCCCGGTCTGGCTTTGATTATCGCGGTGCTCGCCAAGGATCCGCTGCTGCATATTCTTTCGCCGCTGATGGCATGGCGCTCGCGCCGCGCCGAGTTCGAGGCCGACGACTTCGCCAAGCGGATGGTGGGCAAGGAACCGATGATCGCGGCGCTGACGCGGCTCACCCGCGACAATCTGGCGACGCTGACGCCAGACCGGCTTTACGCGCTGTTCTACTATTCGCATCCGCCCGTGCCGGTCCGGGTTGCGCATCTGCGCGGCGAAGCGTAGGGCTTTTCCCTCGAAACGCGCGCGCCAACACGCGATTTTGCGCGCTCTGTTTCATTTTCGTTCCCCCACGAGCCGCCTCATGTCCGATACCCGCGGCGACGCTTTTTTAGGCGTCGAATGCTCCTTGCTAGGCCGGCGTTGGCAAAGGCGCCTCGACGCCGCCGGAGAGGCCCGGGCGGCGGCGATCGCGCAGGCGCACGGGCTGGACGACATTCTCGCTCGAGTGCTGGCGGGGAGGGGAGTAGACGCTTCCGACGCGCCAGCCTATCTCAATCCGACGCTGCGCGAATTAATGCCCGAACCGCTGACGCTGCGCGACATGGACCGCGCCGTGGCTCGTTTCGCCGAGGCGATCGAGGCCGGCGAACAAATCGCGATTTTCGGGGATTACGACGTGGACGGCGCCTGCTCGGCGGCCTTGCTGGCGCAATTTCTGACCGCCGCCGGCGCCCCGCCTCCCTATATTCACATCCCCGACCGCATTTTGGAGGGTTACGGCCCCAATGTCGCGGCCATCCGCGAGTTGCACGCCCGAGGGGCGCGCGTGCTCGCGACGGTGGACTGCGGCACGACCAGCATCGAGGCGTTGGCGGAGGCCCGAGCGCTTGGGATCGACACCATCGTGCTCGATCACCACCAGGCGCCGGAAATCCTGCCCCCGGCGATCGTCGTCAATCCCAACCGTCAGGACGATCTTTCGGGGCAGGGGCGGCTTTGCGCGGCGGGGGTGGTTTTTATGACCCTGGCGGCGCTGAACCGCGAATTACGGCGGCGCGGGCATTGGACGCAGGCGCGGCCGGAGCCGGACCTTTTGGCCGGACTCGATCTCGTTGCTCTGGCGACCGTCGCCGATGTCGCCTCCCTCACGGGGTTCAACCGCGCGCTGGTGGTCAGGGGGCTGGCGGTCATGCGCCAGCGCGGACGAGTGGGGCTCGCGGCGCTCATGGACGCCGCCCGAATGGATGGCCCTGCGAGGCCCTATCACCTCGGGTTCGTGCTCGGCCCACGCATAAACGCCGGCGGGCGGATCGGCGACGCAGGCCTCGGCGCGCGCTTGCTAATGCTCGACGACAAAATCGAGGCGGCCAGGATCGCTCGGGAATTGGACCGCCTCAATACTGAAAGACAGACTCTCGAGAAAGTCACGCTTGAGTTTGCCGAGGCGGCGGCGGAGGTGGAATTTCGTCGCTCCAACAAGCTCAACTGCCTCGTCGTTGGCAGCGAGGATTGGCATCCTGGCGTGGTCGGCTTGATCGCCTCAAGGTTAAAGG
>JBAWEN010000451.1:0-2111 GCA_049591215.1 Methylocystis sp.
TTCGATCTCGTCGAAGCGGAATCGGAACTCGTCGCCGGTTTCATGATCGAATATTCCGCGACGCCGTATGTCCTGTTCATGCTGGCGGAATATGTGGCGATCGTGACCATGTGCGCGCTGCTGACGATCCTTTTTTGCGGGGGGTGGCTGCCGCCGATCAAGATGGCGCCCTTCACCTATATTCCGGGCGTGATCTGGTTCACGCTGAAGGTCAGCTTCTTCTTCTTCTTCTTCGCGATGGTGAAAGCCTTCGTGCCCCGCTATCGATACGATCAATTGATGCGTCTGGGCTGGAAGGTGTTTTTGCCGCTCTCGCTGGCGATGGTCGTCATTGTGGCCGCCGTGCTGCAGTTTGGCCCCGACGCCGCGCTGGCGAATTGAGGTAACATCATGAGACTCGATAACGCCGCGAAATCGCTGTTCCTCACCGAGTTCATCGGGGCTTTCCTCTTGTCGATGCGCTACTTCTTCAAGCCGAAGTCCACGATCAACTACCCGCACGAAAAAAATCCCCAGTCGCCGCGCTATCGCGGCGAGCACGCGCTGCGCCGTTATCCCAACGGCGAGGAGCGTTGCATCGCCTGCAAGCTTTGCGAGGCGATCTGTCCCGCGCAGGCGATCACGATCGAAGCCGGTCCGCGCCGCAACGACGGCACCCGCCGCACCACGCGCTACGACATCGACATGGTGAAGTGCATCTATTGCGGCTTCTGTCAGGAGGCCTGTCCGGTCGACGCGATCGTCGAGGGGCCGAACGCGGAATTCGCGGTCGAGACGCGCGAGGAACTTTACTATAACAAGGACCGTCTGCTGGAGAACGGCGCGCGCTGGGAGCGGGAGATCGCTCGCAACATCGCGCTCGACGCGCCCTATCGCTAAACGAAAGCCCCTAGAACCGGCGCCTTTTCTGAAGGCGCGAGATCTCGCAAAGAGGACGAAGCCGTGGCCGCCGTATTCTTCTATCTTTTCTCGGGCGTGCTGATCGCCTCGGCCTTCGGGGTGATCACCGCGCGCAATCCCGTACATTCCGTGCTGTTCCTCATCCTGGCGTTCTGCAACGGCGCGGGTCTCTTTTTGTTGCAGGGCGCCGAGTTCCTGGCGATGATTCTCATCGTGGTCTATGTCGGCGCCGTGGCCGTGCTGTTTCTTTTCGTCGTCATGATGCTCGACGTGGATTTCGCGGAGTTGAAGCAGGGCTTCCAGAAATACCTTCCCGCCGGGCTCGGCGTGGGCGCGGTGGTGCTTGCGGAGCTTGGCTTCGTCGCCATCGGCTGGACATCGGCGCCATCGGCCGAGGCGGTCGCCGCGTCGCCGATCCTGGCCCATGTCACCAACACCGCGGCGCTGGGGCAGGTGCTCTACACCAAATATGTGATCTTCTTTCAGGTGTCGGCGCTTGTGCTGCTGACAGCGATGATCGGCGCGATCGTGCTTACGCTGCGCCATCGCCCCAATGTTAAGCGCCAAAATATCGACGTGCAGAACGCGCGGACCGCCAAGACGGTGGTCGAGCTGAAGAAAGTGCCCTCGCGGGCCGGCGTGTAAGGAAGCAGCTTATGATCATCGGCCTCACGCATTATCTGGTCGTCGCGGCGATCCTGTTCACTTTCGGCATCGCGGGGATCATCCTCAATCGCAAGAACATCATCGTTATCCTGATGTCGGTCGAACTGATCCTTTTGTCGGTGAACCTCAATTTCGTGGCCTTCTCGGCGCAACTTGGCGATTTGACCGGCCAGGTCTTCGCGCTGTTCGTCCTCACCGTCGCGGCGGCCGAGGCGGCGATCGGACTCGCCATTCTCGTCACTTTTTATCGAAATCGCGGCTCGATCGCGGTCGACGACATCAACAGCTTGAAGGGCTGACCGCGCGATGATCAAGGCAATCGTCTTTCTCCCACTCGTCGGCTTTCTGATCGCGGGCGGCCTTGGGCGCAAAATCGGCGCCCGCGCTTCTGAACTCATCACCTCCGGCCTGCTCGTCGCATGCGCGGTCATGTCGTGGATGGTGTTTTTCAACGTGGCGCTCGGCCAGGGCGAGGCGGTGACGCCGGTGCTTGGGAACTGGTTTACCTCGGGCGCCTTGAAGGTCGATTGGGCGCTGCGCGTCGA
>JBAWEN010000452.1:0-4050 GCA_049591215.1 Methylocystis sp.
TGGCTCGTGCGCGCGCTCGGCCTGCCGTTCCGCGAGGCGCATCATGTGACGGGCCGCATCGTTGGAATCGCCAGCGAACGCGGCGTCGGACTGGAGGAGTTGTCGCTGGCCGATCTTCAGGCCGTCGAGCCTCGCATCACAGCTCAGCTTTTCGATGTGCTGGGGGTCGATAAATCGGTCGAAAGCCGCGTGAGTTACGGTGGCGCGGCGCCTGCCAATGTACGCGCTCAAGCAGAGGCATGGCTGAAAAGACTGGAGGCGACGACTCCGTGATTTCTTCCGTCCGCGTGATCGCGAAGGGCCTTTATCCTCGCGCCGCGCCCGGCTAAGCTGGTCCACGGCATCCAGCCAAACGAGAATCCGACATGGCCATCGAGTCCAAACATCCGGAAACATTATCGCTGCATGCGGGTTGGCGCGCCGATGCGACCAATGGCGCGGTCGCCGTGCCGATCTACCAGACGACCAGCTATCAGTTCCATGACACGGAGCACGCGGCCAATCTCTTCGCGCTGAAGGAAATGGGCCAGATTTACACGCGCATTGGCAATCCGACGACGGGCGTGCTGGAGTCTCGTCTCGCCGCGCTCGAAGGCGGCGTCGCCGCGCTAGCGGTCGCCTCGGGGCAGGCGGCCTCGGCCTTCGCGGTGCAAAATCTCGCGCGCGCCGGCGACAATATCGTCTCCTCGACCGATCTATATGGCGGCACTTACAATCTGTTCGCCAATACTCTGAAGGAGCAGGGGTTGGAGGTCCGCTTCGTCGACCCCGCCGACCCCGAAAACTTCCGCCGCGCGACCGACGAGCGCACCCGCGCCTACTATGCCGAGACGCTGCCGAACCCCAAGCTGACCGTGTTTCCGATCGCCGAGGTCGCCGCCATGGGACGCGAAATCGGCGTGCCCTTGATCGTCGACAACACGGCCGCGCCGATTCTGTGCCGTCCGCTCGATCACGGCGCGGCGGTCGTGGTCTATTCGACCACCAAATACATCGGTGGCCACGGCAACTCGATTGGCGGCGCGATCATTGACGGCGGCAATTTCGACTGGGAGAAATTTCCCGCCCGGCAGCCGGCGTTGAATACGCCGGACCCGTCCTACCACGGCGCCGTTTGGGTCGAGGCGGTGAAGCCCCTGGGCCCCATCGCCTACATCATCAAGGCGCGCACGACGCTGTTGCGCGATCTTGGCTCCGCGCTCTCGCCCTTCAACGCCTTCCTGACATTGCAAGGCATAGAGACGCTGACGCTGCGCATCGAGAGGCATGTGCGAAACGCGTTGGCGGTCGCGGAATTTTTGGCCAAGCGCGCGGAGGTGACGAAGGTTATTCATCCCTCGCGGCAGAGCGGCGAGGTCCGCGCGCGCGCCGACAAATATCTGAAGGGCGGTTACGGCGGCTTGGTCGGCTTCGAGTTGAAGGGCGGGCTGGACGCCGGGCGCCGCTTCATCGACGCGCTGACGATGTTCTATCACGTCGCCAATATCGGCGACGCGCGCAGCCTCGCGATCCACCCCGCGACGACGACGCATTCGCAGCTCTCGCCAGAAGCACAGCTCGCCGCTGGCGTGACCGAGGGCTACGTGCGGCTCTCGATCGGTCTGGAGCACATCGACGATATTTTGGCGGATCTGGAGCGCGGGTTGGCTGCGGCGGTGGGGGCGTAATCAGCGCCCCCCTTGGCGTTGCCGCATATATCCGCGCAGCACCGCGTTGATGCGCCGCTGATAGCCGGGGCCTTCGGCCTTGAAGAAGCCGATCAGATCTTCGTCGAGACGAATGGAGATCGCCTGCTTCTTCGGCGGCACGACCACCTCGGCCGTGCTCCAGTCGATGGGCTCGATGCCGACCCAATCGGGATCGTTCGCGATTGCCGCGTTGATGGCGGCGTCACTCGGTTGCGTTTGCGACGCTTTGCGCGAATCCTTTTCAGGAGGCGTCGCCGATGCGTTGCTGGTAGATTTCACGTTCTTTTGTCCTCGCCATTCTGGCCGAGATGATGCGAATGCGCCCTTCTCGTTCTGTGTAGATTACCGCCATCACGCGCCCTTGCGCCTTGCCGAGCGCGATCCAGCGGATTTCGCCGGAGCGGTCGGAGCGCAGTTTCAAAAACGGCGCGTCAAAAAGCTCAATGGCGTCTTCAAAACTGATTCCGTGTTTCTCTTTGTTGGCCTCGCCCTTGTTCGAATTCCATTCGAACGCGTCTAAGACGACTTCCATGTCTCATGATTCCGTTGGCCTCTATGGACGGCGGCTCCATGTCGGGCGCCGGGAGAAATACGCTCGTATATACGCAATCCGCTGTCAATAGCGCCGCCTTTGCAAACGACCCAAATGAACCTTTTCCACGATTTATTACCGGAAAACGCGTGCGCGGCGACGACCCGGACTTTTCCGAAGTGATCGTCGACTCATCAATTCAGGAGAAGGAGTTGTCTTTCCAGCCGACGCCAAGCTGAAGAAATGCAGCCGAAAACGCCCGGCGCGGCACGGCATGAAATCGGAAGGTTGTAAAATCAGAAGCTTTTAAGATAGCGCCGAGCGAGACATCGCGCGGCCAATTGAGAGCAGTGAAACACCGGACGACATATTTACTCGCCCGCTCTCACTCTTTAAACTCGTCCGTCCCTCCGTCCGGTCAAACCGCCGACGCTCGATTATCGCTCAAGCGTCGACGTCCGGTGTTCACGCGTTTGCGAAAGCGGTGATCGCCAGCGTAACGGCGGCGGCGGCGGCTAGGATCGACAAGATTGCTGGAAGCGCGTTCATGTTCGTTTCCTCTTTTGTCTACGGGTTTTCGCCCTGTTTGAAATTCGGCTCGTAACCGAGCCGTCCGTTTGAACTCCTTGGCGAAACGGATTCCGCCCAAAACGCTCTGGTGAAGCTTCCTCACGCTCCCCCATGCGACAAATTAACGCATGACCGAGGCGGAAGTTTCAAGGTGGAAACATATTGCGCCGCACTCACTTCTCGGCTATTGGACCCGGTTTGGAGCCTTGGGCGAACGTCGCGCGCCCGTTTGATCAATCATTACGAGATTTCGCGTTGCGGCGACGAAAGTGCTGCCGTCTAGCCACGGTTAAGCCTGTAAGCCAAATCAATTATCGTCTTGGTTTTCGCGATCGTCGCCAGCCAGCGCCGCGAGCCTTGCCTTGAGCGCGCCAATTTCCGCCTCGGCCAGCGCCCGCGCGGTTGAATCATACTGGATTCCGAGCAGGTAGAGCAGTTGTCCCCGCGCGTCGAACAGTGGCGTTATGTTGAGCGTGTTGTAAAAAAGCGAGCCGTCCTTGCGATAATTTCGCAGCGTCACCTCCACATGTTCCCGCTTCTCGATGGCTTCGCGCAGTCGCGCGCGGCTTTCCTGATCGCGATCGGCGCCTTGCAAAAAACGGCAATTCTGACCGATGACGTCGTCAAGCGAGTAGCCGGTAATGCGCTGAAATTCTTTGTTCGCGTAGACGATCGGCGCGTCTTCCTGATCAGGATCGGCAAGGGTGACCCCGTTGACGCAGGAATCAAGAATTTGCGTGAGCATTTCCGGAATGAGCTCGGCGGTCTTTCGCAGCGCGAAGACATGGCCCTTGGGCTGGTTTCTGGCGCGCGAGAGAACGCGATAGGCCCCTGGCGCCATGCCGGCGTAACGACGAAACGCGCGTCGAAAACTCGCCTCGTCGACAAAACCAGCGCTGCTCGCCAGTTCCTTGACCGATTTTCCGGTGGTTTCCAATAAGGTCCGGGCGGTTTCGACTTTCACGCGATCGATGAAAGCCTTCGGCGACTCCTCGCATGCCTGCTTCAACCGTCGATGCAGCGTCCGTTCCGAAGTGGACAGCGCGCGAGCAAGCTCCTGCGCTGAAAGAGGTTTATCGCCGGCTTGGCGGACGATTCGCTCTGCTTCGACCAAAAATGGATTGAGGCCGGAAAGATAACCGGTCGGCTGATAGACGGACTGCTCGTTCGAGGAGGCGTCGAGCACGGTGAACTCCGCGGCGATGCGCGCCGCCGCGTCGCCGCACAATGCGCGAATGCTGTGTAGGGCCAAATCAATCC
>JBAWEN010000453.1:0-5156 GCA_049591215.1 Methylocystis sp.
CAATCGCTCCATTGAGCGATACTCCGATCGTCGGATTGCCCGCCGTGGCAACCTGAATAACCCGGCAAACGCCGGCGAAGATGGTGATCAAGCCCAGCTTGCTACACCACGCCAAGGGACACGATCCCCAGACCTTCAGCCTACCTTGAAAATCTCCTCGGCCTGGCCTCCGCGGCGCGGCGCCTGATACATGACCGCAGCCGACCGGCTTGCGCGTCCATCAAAACACTGAGCCGCGAAAACTCTTTCTCGCTCATCGACACCACCATGCCCGCCGTCTCCAGTTGAGGGACTCGCCCGGGCGAGCGTCGTCTCAACTTTGCGGAGGGGTGTCATCTGTATATCGCGGCTACAGGCTAGATTCGCATAATCTGTATTATGGAACTAAATAGCTCGATCTCGGCGCTGGCGCGGAAGTCGCGCTAAGCTGCGGTTCGCATTTGCGTTTGGCGCTTCCGGACGCGGTGTGAAGGCTATCACGCGGACGGCGCCCGACGCCGAGGATTTGCTCGGCGTGGCTAATGGACGACTTAAATTCTCGGACGGATAAGCGTCAAACGGTCAGCCGCATCCCATCGAAGGCCGGCGTCACATTGGGCGGACAAAGCGCCGCCAGCGCCGCGTAATCGAGATCGACATGGAGGTCGGTCAACACCGCGCGGCGCGGTTTCAAACGCTCGATCCATTCGAACGCCTGGCTGACCGAGAAGTGCGAACCGTGCCGCTGGTGGCGCAGCGCGTCGACGATCCACAGATCGAGGCCTTCGAGATATTGGACGCTCTCGGGCGGGATCGCGTTGAGATCGGGCGTATAGGCCAGGGATCCGCTTGGACCGTCGATTCGAAAGCCGAGCGCGTCCATGTCGCCGTGGTCGAGCCGAAATGGCGTCACGCGGATGGGGCCGCCCGGCCCCTCCAGCGACACGGGGACGCCCGTCTCAAGCCGATGCGCGGTCAACAGCGGCGGATAAAAACTGCCCGGCGGCGTCGCGAAAATATAGTCGAACTTGGCCGTCACGACCCGCGCCGTCGCGTCGTCCATATAGGCCGGAATGCGCCGCCCATTCATGATGACGAGCCCCCGCACGTCGTCGACGCCATGGGTGTGGTCGGCGTGCGGATGGGTGTAGAGAATGGCGTCGAGCCGCTTGACGTCGGCGTCGATGAGCTGCTCGCGTAGGTCCGGCGAGGTGTCGATCAGCACATTGGTGGCGCTGGCGCCTTCGCCTTGGCTAAGCAGCAGCGAACAGCGCCGCCGGCGGTTCTTGGGGTTCGTCGGATCGCATTTTCCCCAGCCCTGCCCGACGCGCGGCACGCCGCCCGAGGAGCTACAGCCGAGTATCGTGACGTTCAGCGTCACGCGGCCAGTTCCTTTTCGCGCAGCGGCGGCATTTTGGAGAACAGCCGCAGCGCATTTGCGGTCGTCGCGGCGGCGAAGTCCGCCTCGGACAGCCCCTTGACGCGCGCCAAAACCGCCGCGGTCTCGGCGACGAAGGCCGGCTCGTTGCGCTTGCCGCGATGCGGCGTCGGGGCCAGAAACGGCGCGTCGGTCTCGACCAGCATGCGCTCCAGCGGCAGGCTGACGGCGACGTCGCGCAGAGCCTGCGAGTTCTTGAACGTCACGACGCCCGAGAAGGAAATATAGAGGCCGAGCTCCATGGCCGTGTCGGCCAGCGCCCGCGAGGCCGTAAAGCAGTGAAGCAGGGCGGTGAACGCCCCCTGCCCCATTTCCTCGCGCAGGATTTTCGCGCAGTCCTCGTCGGCGTCGCGGGTGTGAATGACCAGCGGCAGTCCGGCCATGCGCGCGGCGGCGATGTGGTTGCGAAACACCCGCGCCGCCGTATCCTTCGGCGCATGGTTGTAGTGATAATCGAGCCCCGCTTCGCCGAAAGCCACGCATTTCGGGTGGCGCGCCAGCGCGACGAGCTGCTCCGGGCTGGCCTCCGGCTCGTCGAGCGCGTGATTGGGATGCGTGCCGACGGTGCAGAACACGTCCTCGTAACGCTCCGCTATGGCGGCGATGGCGGCGAATTTGGTCACATGGGTCGAGATGGTGATCATTCGCCCGACGCCGCGAGCATGCGCGCGCGCGACGATGTCAGCCTGTTCCGGCGCGAAATCGGGAAAATCGAGGTGGCAGTGGGTGTCGATGAGCATGGGGTATCCGGCGAAGCGGTCGTTCCCGGATAACTGCTTCAAAAACTCCTGGACGGCAAGCCGCCGCCGCGACAAAACGCCCAGGAGTTGACGTTTTGAGGCGTCACACCTTGCTGTAGCGCTCGTACAGCCGGTCGGCGTTGGACCAGTTGATCGCCGCCATGACCGCCTTGACATAGTCGCCAGCCTTGGCGCCAAAATCCATCTGATAGGCGTGCTCGAACATGTCGAGCACCAGGACCGGATCGGCGCCAGCGACGCTGTGCGTGTGATCGTTAGCCCAGGAATTGATTAGCCTCTTGCCATGCTTGTCATAGGCGAGAACGACCCAGCCAGATCCGCCGCCCAGCGCCTTGCCCATGGAGGTGAATTCCGCGCGCCAACGGTCGAAGGAGCCGAAATCTCGTTCGATGGCTTCGGCGAGCGCCGCGCCCGGTTTGTTCCCCTCGCCAAGCCCGGCGAAATAGACTTCGTGCAAGATCATCGAATTTGTCGCGATCAGTTCCTCGCGTTTAATGCCATTGATTTGGAACCCCGGCGCCTTGTCGAAATCGAGCGCTGCCAGTTGATCCGAGATGGCGTTCAAGCGCTTAACGGCGCCGACGTAATTATTATCATAGTGCGAACGGAGGATCTTCTCTGACAAGCCGTTGATTTTTTGTGGATCAAACGGCAAAGGCTTGGCGGTTTGGACCGGGCTTTTTCGAGCTGCCGTTTGGTCCTGAGCGCGCGCGACGTTCGTTGCAAGCGTGGCTCCGGTCGTCGCGGCGATGATAAATCCTCTGCGGTCGAGATCATGCGACATGTTGAACCTCCCCGGCTTCGTTGCGGATCAAAAGAAGATGCTTCTTTTCGCAAGTGAGTGTCGCGCGCGCGAGGCTGACGCGAACGCTTCGCTGGCGCCGTTTTGGTTGGCCCGGCGCTCCTTTCGAGATCGCGGACGACGCGAGGCCGGCGCGAAAAAGCGCACCGTCGCGCGGAACGCGATAGCGAAATCCCGGAAAAGCTGTTGCAGGAATCATAGCGGCGCCCCCGGCTCATTGAACCGTCCGCGATGCTTGGGCATGCCGCCTATACGGGGAGATCGCGATCCCCGAACCTTAAGACATCACGACGGCCTGTCGCTGTCAACGCCGCGCTCAGCCGTTCTCCCCTTCCTCCTCGACATACCTCGGAAACACCGGCGCCGGAGCCGGCAGCTTCGCGCCCGAAACCAGCGCGTGATCGGCGCTGGCGTGGAAGAAGTCCCGCGCGTCCGGCGGCACGCCCAGCAGATCGAGCAGGGCCCCGGCGCCCGCCGGGATGAAGGCTTGCAGCGGGATGGCCAGCCGGCGCAGAGTTTCGGCGGTTACGTAAAGCACCGTATCCATGCGCTCCGGGTCGGTCTTCTTCTTGGCCCAGGGCTCCTGCCCCGCGAAGTAGCGGTTCGCTTCGGCGACGACGCGAAAAATCTCCGCCAGCGCGAGATGCGGCTGATAGGCGTCCATCGCCCGCCGCGCGATGTCGATGATCGCTCCGGATTCATTGAGGATTTTGGCGTCTTCGTCCAGCACGGCGCCCATGCGCGGGACCGCGCCGCCGCAATTCTTGTTGATCATCGACAGCGAGCGCTGCGCCAGATTGCCGAGGTCATTGGCGAGATCCGCGTTGATGCGGGCCACGATCGCCTCATGCGAATAATTGCCGTCCTGACCGAAGGGGATTTCGCGCAGGAAGAAATAGCGCAGTTGATCGACGCCATAGCGCTCGGCGAGTTCGGCGGGATCGACGACATTGCCGACCGACTTCGACATTTTCTCGCCGCGGCTGAACAAGAAGCCGTGCACGACGATGCGCTTCGGCAAGGGCGCGCCCGCCGACATCAGAAAGGCCGGCCAAAATATCGCGTGGAAGCGGGTGATGTCCTTGCCGATCACATGGGCGTCGGCGGGCCAGAAGTGGACGCGCTCGCCCTGCCCCGTCAAAAATCCCGTCGCGGTGATGTAATTGGTCAGCGCGTCGACCCAGACATACATTACATGGCCGGCGCTGGTATGCGGGCTTTGCGGAATCTCTATGCCCCAATCGAAAGTGGTGCGGGAGATAGAGAGGTCCGCGAGCCCGCGCTTCACGAAGGCGACGATCTCGTTTTTATAGTGCTCGGGCGTGACGAAGCCGGGGTTTTCCTCATAGAACGCCAGCAGCCGGTCGCCATAGGCGGAGAGCCTGAAAAACCAGCTTTCCTCCTCGACCCATTCGACCGGCGTGCCCGTCGGCGCGTATTTCTTGCCCTCGCGCTCGGAAAGTTCGCTCTCGTCGAAATAGGCCTCGTCGCGGACGGAATACCAGCCGGCGTATTTGGACAGGAAAATATCGCCGTTTTGCTCCATGCGTCGCCAGATTTCGAGCGCCGCCTCCTTATGGCGCGCCTGCGTCGTGCGGATAATGTCGTCGGCGCGGGCGTTCAGCGCCTCGCCCATGCGCTCGAACTGCGCGGCGGTGCGGTCGGCGAGCTGTTGCGGGGTCAGCCCCTCGCGCTCGGCGGTCCGCTGCATTTTCTGGCCATGCTCGTCCATGCCGGTGATGAACAGAACGTCGTAACCATCGAGCCGCTTCCATCGCGCGAAGGCGTCGACGGCGATGCGCTCGTAGGCGTGGCCGATGTGGGGCGCGCCATTCGCGTAAGGAATGGCCGTGGTGATCATATAGGTGGGGCGCTGCGACATGCGCCGGGTTTACCGTGGTTTCGCGGCGCGGGAAAGCGGAGTTTGAAACCTGAGCGCGAGCTTTCGGGCTCGCCTTCAGAATGGCGAGCCTTCAGGCTCGCGGTGCCGGGATGCCCGCCCATGCGCCGCTCGTCCGACTTCCGTCCAGGCTTCGAACTTTTGCTCGAAGCCGAGGCTCGCATGCGCCGGGCTGGTGGAGGGAAGTCGCAGCGTCGGAGGTGAAACTTGCAATTTCGGGGACACATGGCGCTCGAACAGCCGCTCGGCGGCGGCGCCGTTAAAGCAAATCAGGCC
>JBAWEN010000454.1:0-4676 GCA_049591215.1 Methylocystis sp.
CCGCGAGGGTCACCACGCCGAGAGCGATGGCGAGCGGGACGCTCACAAGCAAAAGCAAAATGATGATGAAAAGCCAGCCGAATATGATCGGAACGACCAGCAGCGGATGGATCGAAAATCGGTTCGAAACACTGAAAGGTGAAAGGTCTATCTCAACGATTGAAGAGGTGACTTCCGCCATGATGATGCTTCCTGCATGCCGCCGATTTCGTGGACGGGCGGTTAAGCTAATCCCGCCCCCTTTCGAACTCAACCGGACTGACCAACCGCGGTCGGTTGGCGACGTCGCGCGCGGCAAACTCGAACTCACCGAGAAAGGAATGCGCCCTTTCAGTAGAAAATATGGGTCGTTTGGCCAACGCGAAATTTCCGCTGTTGGTCCGCGCCGCTGCCGCCTGGGGATGCGTCCGCAGCGGCGGCGGCAGTCGGTCGCGTGTTAACTAAGAAGCAGTTCTCGAACGATGAGACCGGTCTCAAATGCCAACTCCGCCGTCATCCCTTTCGTGAGCTCGGTGATTGTGTGAAATCCAATTTTCCAGACTATCTGGGAATGCGCGGCTCAGAACAGTCGCCTGCCCGGTCGGGTGTGTCTGGAAATTTCCGGTTCCGAAAAGTCCACGGATACGGGCGCATTGCGGACACGGGTCTTTGTCGCGCTGTCAGCATCAACAACAACTATTTGATTTCATTGGTGCCGGTTGCAGGAGTCGAACCCGCGACCTACTGATTACAAATCAGTTGCTCTACCGACTGAGCTAAACCGGCCCACGCATCTAATGCACGCGCTTTCTATTCCTCGAATGGAGCTTTAGGTCAATCCTGCAATGTGCGGGAAGCGCCGCGTCTCGCCGCGGACGCCAACGAGGGGCTGGGTTGCGTCCCGCTCCTTGGGCCCGCGACCGCTTTAGAGGCCCTTCAGATATTCCAGCAGAGCCCTTTTCTCGTCCTCCTTGAGCCAAGTGCCATAGTCATGGCCGCAACGACTATTGCCGGAGTCGTCCATTTTGCCGGCGCCGCAGTCCGCGGTGGTCTGCAACTCATAAGCGCCAAACTTCTTCTGCTCCGCAGCCAGCCCAACATTGTCGAGATCGTAGGCGGGACCGATCTTGAAGGACGAGACCCGCGCTGCCGGCGGTTTCAACAACTCCCACAACGTGGGCACGGAACCGTTGTGCAGATAGGGGGCCGTGGCCCAAATGCCATGCAAGACGCGGGATTCGAATACGATGAGGTCGCTGGGAGCCGGAATTTTATAGAGTTCGCCAAGGCCTTGCCGCAGAATGTCTTGCGTGTTTTCGGCGAGGAATTCAATGGCCGCCAGAGGATTTGCTTCCTTGTTTTTCAGACATTCGGCCAGAATAGGCGCGAAGGTGAATGCGCCGTATTTCAAGGGCGCTTGAATGACCGATCGCGCCACGGAAGTTTTAAGCACGTTGGCCAGGCTGTCCGTCGACTTCAGCGTGACGAAAGGCAGGCCGGGGATGATTTGACCCGCCAGCACACCCGTATCGCCTACGCGCCCGAGGCCTCTATATTCTCGGATGTCCGTTCCGACGGGCTGCCGCGGTGTTTTCCAGGTGTCGGAATTGCAAAGACGCGCTTCGCCTTTTTCTTCGCGGTGGCAACCCGGTCCGCAGCCGCCGTCCTTGGGTTGCCGATCGAAAATATCCTTGCCTTTCGCCGCGAGCTCATCGTTGATTTTTCCCGGCCATGCCGGCGGCTTGATCTGCCTGATGAGATTCTCGAGCCGCTGAAGTTTGGAAAACTGTAGGGACGAATCCGCGAGATAATCGACGCCCTCGATCGCCAGCGGATCGCTCGTGGGATGAAACACGCCGAAGACGCCGAAGACCTCGCCGACGTTCCGGCCAAGCCCGGTAACGCCGTCGCCATTTTGCGCGAAGCCAGGCCATTGCGTCCAGTCTTGGTCGGATGCGTTCCACACGAAGGGATAACGCGCCGGCGCGTCGGCGGGCGCCATGTTTCCGGCGATGATCCGGCTGGATGTTTTTCCGATATCCAGTCCCGCGACACGGTTGAAGATCATGCCCACGCAGTCGGCGCGCGCCGGTCCCCAGGGAAGGGCGACGCGCTTGTCGCCCGAGGGCTTTGGATGCAGCGACGCCTGGATCAGCGCGTCATAAGACGCGAACCAGGCCCCGGCGTCCTGCCTCAATTGTTTTCGCGCGTCGTCCGAGGGCGAGGAGCCGAGCACGGCTGTCGCGAAAGCCGCGAAAGCGGCATCGTCGTCCAAGACCTTGCCGAGCGCCTTGTCCATGTCGTCGAGCAGGCTTCCAAAATCGACAATGGCGGGGCCGCCGTCGATCCTGATCGGCGCGCCGTCGATCTCGATCTGCCGCGTATGGCAGGCCGCGCAGGTCATGGAAAAGGTTTTCTCCTTGGCGCCGGAGTCGGCCGCGGCGAGGAAGCCCACGGGCAGTCCGGGCGTCTCGCTGTCGGGGTTCGGCAAATAGCCGTAGCGGCCGAGGGCGTCGTCGAGAAATCCGGTCCCGTCGGCACGCTTCAGCGCCTTGATCCAAGAAAGGGGCATGATCCGCGCCCCCTGGTCGAGGCCGTAAAACTCCTTGCGGAGCGCCTCCGTCCATCCCTTCCCCTGGTCGGCGAACTTGGGCGCGGCGTCGTCGGCCAGTGTCGGAAAGCTCGCGAGCACCGCGATCGAGGCGAGCATCGCGGCGGAGCTTTTGATCATCGACATGAAAGATGATTTGGCCTCGAACATAGCGCTTTCCCAATCGACGGGCCACCTCCGGATGGCCATGAGCCGAACCGGCGAGTGGTCTCTAACAACCTCAATTAGCAAGAACGACTCGAATCGACGCTCTTTAGCCCGAGTTTAGGCGTCGTGGCGCAATAAATATAGTCGCGGCGCCGACGAATTAGTCGCGACAGTCCGTCTCACTCCGCTGGCGCGCTCATCGCCGCGACTCGGCGCGGCGCCGGAGCCGCGAGCCTGGTCGCGATCACGATCGTCAGAATCGTCCCGAGATAGGCGACGCCCTGCAACGCGGAGGGTTGATCGGAATAGCCGACGAGCGTGTGCAGCACGCGTCCGAACAGACCGTTGTCTGGTAGAATGCCCGAGGTGTCCCAAAGCGTTTGAGACAGCGCGGTGACGACGCCGGCCTGCTGTAGGAAGGCGGCGCTTTGCGCGGCGAGTCCGCCGGCCAGCAATGTCACCAAAACCGAGGTGGTCGCGAACAGTCTTCGCGGCGGAATGATCACCAGCCCGTAGAAGGTAAGGAAACTGACCAGCGCGCCAAGGCCAAGACCCGCGAAACCGCCGGCGAGGACATCGAAACCCGATTCGCCGGAAATCAAAATGCCGTATAAAAACAGCGCGACCTCGGAGCCTTCGCGGAGCACCGCCACGCCGACGACGACGGCGAGCGCGAGGAATGTTTTGTCGCCGCTCGCCACGGCGCGGCCGACATCGGATAATTCGCGCGAAAGCTCCCGCCCATGCCGCGCCATCCAGATATTATGCCAAGCCAGCATCGCCACCGCGAGGCCGAGGACGCTCGCGTTGAACAGTTCCTGCCCTCGCCCGGCCATCGCCGCGGAAAGCTGCTCGGCGAAACCCGCGACCAGCAGCGCGCCCGCGACGCCCGCGAAAGCGCCAGCGGCGATCCATTGGCGCGAGCCGCGCACGCCGCGCGTGACCGCCAGGGCGATGCCGATGATGAGGCCGGCCTCGATGACTTCGCGAAAGACGATGATGAGGGCGCCGAGCATAATAACGGTCCTATTCGACGATCAGGAAGCCTTCCGCCGTGGCTTCGTGGTAGTCGCCGAAGAAACGGTATTTGCCAGGGCTGAGCGGGTGAATGTGAACGGTCGTCTCGGCGCCGCCGGCGATGACCTTTTCCACGCGCAACGGCTTGCTTTCGAACTCCTCGGGCGTCTTGTCGAGATTTTTAACGGTGAGCGTGATCGCTGTGTTGGCTGGCGCGTGAATCTCGGCTGGAGAGAAGTGGTGGTCCTTGATCGACAAACTTAAACTCGCGTCTTCCGCGAAAGCGGACCCAGCCAGCAGGGCCGCGCCCGAGAGTGCGCCAAGCAACGCGCCCCCGACCAATTTCGCGCCAACCATCGTCATTTCGTCGCCTTTCCCGCCCATCGCCGTCACGCCATCTGGCGCGACCCGTGGTTAAGAGTTGGTGATCAGTTTCGCGTGAACAACGTCCCCGCCCAGTCTTTCGGGAAAACTCCGGTCCTTCCCCAAAACCTCGAGTGGCCTCGCCGCGCATCCAGCTAAAAGGTAACAGCCCCGGTGGACGGGTCAATTGATATAGTCTGGACGACTTCCAATTCAATTTGCCGAAAGGGCGCCAGAACGACGCGTCAACCGGGGTATCCGTGACGCGCCTTGCTCGCGTGAACCAGCGTGAGCGCCCGCGCTTCCTGCCCCGCCGAGCAAGAGCGCTCCGCCTCGCCGATTTCGTTCTGGATCTGGTTGTAGACGCCCTGATTCACATGGCCCATCGCGAGATCATTGTCCATGATGGCGTGATAGCGGGCTATGGAGCCTGAGCAGCCGGAGCCTTCCGGAAGCTTGAACCCTTCCGGCGTGACGCCGCGACTACCTGGACCCTGCGGCGCCAAGGGTTGCGGCGGAGGCGCGCTGTTGCAGCCGGCCACGGCGCTGGCGAAGAACA
>JBAWEN010000455.1:0-2335 GCA_049591215.1 Methylocystis sp.
AGCGGGCGCAGCTTTTCCGGGGTCGACGCCACCTCGCGAAATTCGCGCGGATTGGCCGGGCCGACGTTGACCAGCGCCGTCAGGCCGCCGTTCTCGAAGCGATAGAGCCCCATTTCCTTCGCCTTGAATCTTGCGCGCGAGAGTCCGGGCTCGCCCGCCTCCAGCGCGATCTCCTCGCGCGCGCCCGACGGCGCGGTGACCGTCACGGGCGGCGTCTCGTCCTTGAGACTCTGGCGTTCCACCAAAATCTCATGGCCGCTCGCGGTGGCGCGCAGGGCTTCCTCTTCGAGTTCGGGCTCCTTCATCAGCCAATGGGCCATGCGGCGCATCAGATCGACATGCGGCCCGCCGCCCTCGAAGCCTCGCGCCCACAGCCACAACTGATCGGTCAGCAACATTCCGACACGGCCCTTGCCCTCGCGCGAGAGCACGACCAACGGCTTGTCCTCGGCGCCGAGCAGCACGCTGTCGCCCTTCAGCACATTGGTGTTCACCTGCCGGAACCACTCGCCCCAGCTTGGCGGCGTCGTCTTCGAGCCCTCCAGGCCGCGGGTGACCGGGTGCTTTTCGCCATCCTTGCTGACATGCGCGCGAAACGCCTGCTCGAGCAGCGCGCCATCGGGACGCGCCGGCAATATGCTCTCTAGCGGCGAGTAATAGAGCCCGCGCAACGTGGCGTAATCCGGCCCGACCGCCGCCAGAAAAGCCCCGCCGTTCTCGACATAAGTGACGATATTGTCGAAATAGACGCTGGGCAGCAGCGTCTGGCTCGAATAGCGGTCGAAGATGATAAGGTCGAAATCGTTGATCTTGCGCCCGAACAGGTCGGCGGTCGGAAAGGCGATCAGCGACAGTTCGGAGGCGGGAACGCCGTCCTGCTTTTCCGGCGGGCGCAAAATGGTGAAATGCACCAATTCCACATTGGCGTCGGCGCGCAACAGATTGCGCCAGCCGCGTTCGCCGGGATGCGGCTCGCCGGAAACCAGCAGCACCTTGAGCCGGTCGCGCACGCCTTCGATCACCACCACCGCCTTGTTGTCGATGTCGGTGAGTTCGCCGGGGACGACGGGCGTTTCCAATTCGACGACATTGGGTCCGCCATGTTCGATGCGCACGGGGATCTCGACGATTTGGCCCGGACTCGCGGGCAGCGTGGCGATCGCCTCCTCGTCGCGCCGCGCGGAAATCGTGATCGCCGGATCGAAACCGCCGCCGCTGTCGACGACCCTGACGCGAAGAACCTGGTCCTTGCCGACGACCCCAAACCGCGGCGCCTCGACAAGCTCGATGCGGCGGTCGCGCTCGCCCTCATGGCCCGTGATCAGCGCGTGCAGCGGCGCCTTGAAACCCAGGGCCTCGGCCTTGGCGGGGATGTCGTGGACGAGGCCGTCGGTGACGAGAATCGCCGCGCCGATCCTGTCGGGGGCTACGTCTTTCAGCGCCTCCGCCAGCGCCGAGAACAGCAGGGTGCCGTCGGCGCCGGTCCCGACCGAAACGAAACGCGGCTCGATGTCGGGCGTTTTCGCGAAGGCGTCTTCCAGCGCCTTGCGCGCCGCGTCGACCTGCGTCATGCGGGCGCCGAGAGACTGGCTCTCGCTGCGATCGAGCACGACGGCGACGATGCTCTTTTGCGCCTCGCGCTGCTCGCGCACCAGCGACGGGTCGGCGAGCGCGGCGAGCAGCAACGCCAGGGCCAGCGCACGCCATCCGGCGCTCTTCTGCCTGGCGTAAAGCGCGAAGCCGAGAACGCCGAGCGCCGCGACGATCAGCACCGCGAAGGCCGGCCAAGGCAGCAGCGGCGTGAAGGCGAGGGTGAGTTCACTCATGGCGCGCCCTCACTGCCCCAGCCGTTGCAGCAGATCGCGCACATGCACCTGATCGGATTTGTAATTGCCGGTCAACGTGTACATCACGAGATTTACACCGCCGCGCAGCGACATTTCGCGCTGGCGCGCGCCGCCCGGCGTCAGCGGATAAAGCGGGCGGCCGCCCTTGTCCTGCGCCCAGGCGCTGGCGAGATCGTTCGAGGTGATGACGATGGCCGAGACATTATCCGTCGCGCGCACGGGACGCGGCGCGTCATTGGCGGGTTCCGGCGGCAACGCCTCGACCCATGTGTCGCCATTGGCGTAGCGTCCGACAAAGCCGTCGAGCAGGTAGAAGGTCTTGGTGATAACGTGATCGCGCGGCACGATTTCGAGTTCGGGGATATCGAGCCCCTTGGCGAGTTCGCGCAGCCATAGGGCTTCCGGCGTCGGCGTCGCGTTGGCGCGGGCGGTCAGGGCGTCGCGCGTGTCGAAGACGACCGTGCCGCCCTGCTTCATATAGGCGGCGA
>JBAWEN010000456.1:0-2174 GCA_049591215.1 Methylocystis sp.
TGCCAAAACACGGCCGTCGCGATTAGCGCCGGCCTGGCGGACAGCGCCTGAAACGCGTCCAGCTTCTCGAGCAATTCCGCGATATGATCCCAGGCGTGATAGGCGCGATGGGCCTCGCGATAGCCGCGGTCGAGCGCGTCCCACGCCGAGGGCTTGTGGCTTGCCTCGAGCAATCGCCAATGCTTCCTTGTGGCCTCGTCGAGCATCGCGCTCGATGATCTCGGCGCTGGCGACTCGGTTGAAGAAACGGTGGCGATTTGGTCGACGGGGCACACGGGAATCACGGCGGCAGGGTACATGCGAACTCCTTTGGCGCTTGCCGAGGCGGCATCGCGACATCAAAGGCGAAGGTCTGACCTAGCGCTGTGCGTTGGCGCACACTGTGGGCGACATCAGCCGTAAATCCATCCGCCTGACTTGGACGGAGTCAGCTTGGAGTGAGACACGGCATGCGTGTTCGCCATCGCGAAGCCTTCCGCCGCGAAAAACATGCTCATTGAGAGCGCGGCGACGGCGATCAGCAGGCGGCGAAGCATGGCGGCGGTCAACATCGGGAGTTCCTTTGCACATGCCCGTTTTGGGCATGGCGGCATAAGACCCCAGAGCGCGGCGCAATGCCGTGCGTTAACGCACATGGTAAATCGTTTCATACGACGCGCGATGAGGCGGGGGAAAACGGGCGTTGATCGAATTGCCTTCGGGACGACGGCCGCGGCCCAACACCAGGAGGCGAGCAGATTCATTTAAGAAGAATGGTCGGAGTGGCGGGATTCGAACCCACGACCCCTTGTCCCCCAGACAAGTGCGCTAACCGGGCTGCGCTACACTCCGACTTGCCGCCCTTATAGTGGGCCGCGCGCGCGGTGGCAACGGCGGCGGCGCGTTTTCATTTCGTTGTGAGCAACAGCAGGCGGCGGCACTCGGCGAGATCGGCCAGCGCGAGCCGCAAGCGGCGCGCGTCTTCCTCGCCCAGACCCGAGGCTTCGCGCAGGGGCCCCGCCACGGTGGGAAGCTGCACAGGTGGCGGCGCATCGGGACGAACGACGACCGGAGCGAGCGCCTCGCCCTCCAGCGCGAACGCCCGCTCTTGCGCGGGCGGCGGCAAATCCGGCGGCTCCACGCGAAGCGAGGCGGCGGCGGATTCGTCCAGCGCTCCATCTTGCGCGTCCACTTGCCGCGCCTCTTCGTCCGGCGCCGCGGCGAAACCGGGCTGAAACCGGCCCGCGCGCAGGCTTTCGACGACGGCGCGCGCGCCCTGCTCCTTGAGAATGCGCTGCACGCCCTTGATCGTGTAGCCCTGCCCATAGAGCAGATGACGCAAAGCCATCACCAGCTCCACGTCGCGCGGACGATAATAGCGCCGCCCGCCCGCGCGCTTCACGGGTTCGAGCTCCTTGAAGCGGGTTTCCCAAAAACGCAGCACGTGCGGCGGCAGGTCGAGACTCTCCGCGACCTCTCCAATCGTGCGAAAAGCCTGTTCGCTTTTGCCAGTCACGTCCATCGTTCCAGTGATCCTCGCGGCGCGGGCCGGCCGCAAATCACGTCTTATACGCCGACGACGCCGCATTTTAAGCCAAAAGCGCCTTTTAGGCGCGGCTTCGCCGGAGTGGGGCTGTGGACAAGCCGCGCGCTCGCCCCTAAACATTCGCTCCCGAACTTTTTTCCGCCGAGCACGCGCCATGGACGACTGGTTCCATTTTCCATCGAAGACCCCCGCGGTCGAGCACTGGTCGACGCCGGAAAACGCGGTTGGGCCGCGCAACTGGCTTTATCTCGTGGCCGCGCTGGTGTTCGCGATGGTGATCGTCGGCGGGGCCACGCGGCTTACCGAATCGGGCCTGTCGATCACCCAATGGAAGCCGGTGACAGGCGTGATCCCGCCGCTCTCCGCGGCCGAATGGGCCGCAGCCTTCGAGGAATATAAGAAGATTCCGCAATTTACGGAATTATTCCCGGATATGGACGTTGAAGGGTTCAAGGTCATTTACGCTTGGGAATGGGCGCATCGGCTGCTCGGGCGGCTTGTGGGCCTGGTGTTCGCGGCCGGCTTCGCCTGGTTCTGGATCAAGGACCGCCTCCCCGTCGGCTTGAAGCCCAAGCTGTTTGGCATTCTGGCGCTCGGCGCGCTGCAGGGCTTCGTCGGCTGGTGGATGGTGTCATCGGGTCTCGTCGGC
>JBAWEN010000457.1:0-2953 GCA_049591215.1 Methylocystis sp.
CGGCAAACCTCCCGCGCGTCTCTCAATTGGCTTCGGCCCATCCGCGCTTCAACCTCCCAGAAGGAATATCGGGCGCCGCTCAGTCCGGATTGTAGATATTGCCATCCGGGCCTTTCCAGCCCTTGCCGGCCTCATAGAAGCGATATTCCTCGTCGAAGACGACCGTCTGGCCGGGCTCGACATATTGCTTGCCCTTGGGGTCCGAGCCGAGCGGCGAGGTCACGTAATGCTTGCTGGGCGAGCAGCCTTCCGGGAAATTGTCGCCCTCGGGCTTGCATTCGAGATTGGCGCCGTCGGGAAATTTCACCGTCGCGTTGAAGAAATATTCGAAGCCCTTTTCGCCGGTGGCGTGCATTTCCAGTTTTTCGGTCATGCGGGTCTTGAACTCAACGACCTGGGCCGGCTTGTCGAAGCGTTTCTTCACCATGTTCTCGAACGCGGTCTTGGCTTGCGCCTCGGTGACGTCGCAACCGCCGAACAGACAGAAAGCCGCCGCGCGCTGAACGCCGACCGGCGCGAGCGCCAGAGCCGCGGCCAAACTCAGCGTCTTGAGCATCGAACCTCGCATGTCGTCTCCTTGTCGTTTTTGATTTTGAGTGAAGGCTTCGATTCTAAGTGAAGGCTCGGATCTTAAGTGAAGGTTTGGATTGACCCTCGCCGCGATTTCGCGTCGTCCCAATGATGGGCGGCTTGGGCTTCCCCGCCGGCGCGCGGCGCCGCTGTCTCGATATTAGCCGATCCTCGCCGGGAAGGGAAAGCGCGGCGACATGAGGATGCCGAATCGCAGAAAAAAGCCCGCTCCCATTCCTGTTTAAGGGAGCGAGAGCGGGACGCCCATGGGAGGGCAGTCGGTCGCTGGGAGAACTAAGTTTAGAATCTTCGACCGAAGGATGCGTCAAGCGGGCGCTATCTCGCATCTCCCGGTATCGCGCGTCAGGTCAGAAGGGCGACGCCTTCGGCGCCAATCAGCGCGCGCACGCGCGCCAGGAGCTGAAGAACCACGCCGAACACCGCGAGCGCCATCCAGCCGAAGAACACGAAGCCCCAATGCAGAGGCGCCACGAACAGTTCTTCCATGAACCAGAAGGTGTGGCCCCACTCGTTCAGGCCGACGTTAGGGATGATCATGAAGGGGCCGATCGAGACGATCAGATAGGCGAGCGAATAGCCCTTGGAGAAGAAGGGAATCCGTGTCTTGGCGTGGAAGAAGGCGCCGATCGCGACGATCGAGTAGATCGGATAGCTGAGATAGAATTCAAGGATATGGCTCGGCGTGAAGTCGGTGTCGCGAATGACAGTCATGTGCCAGGTCGCGTCCTGCTCCGTAAAGAAGCTCGCGCCCCAATAGATCGCCATCGCGAAAACGACCAGCCACTGAATATTGACGATAATGGCTTTCATTTCCTGGCGAGGCGTCACGCTCGCCATGTCGCGGGTGCGGGTCTTCCATAGATAGCCGGCGAGGCCGATGCCGGCGACCAGCTCCAGCGGAATCTCCGTCCACAAAACGCTCAGCCAGTAAGTCTGGAATTCCGGCGCGAACGAGTCGAGGCCCGCGCGCCAACCGAAGATCTGCTCGTAGACGCGCACGATCAGATAAAAGACGGTCATAACGCCAAGACCGATCCACATCGGCTTCAGATTGATGATGGCGTCGGCGTCGTCTTTCACGCGTACTGCCGTCGTTGCCGTTGAAGTCATAAGGTTTCCTCCACCTCAGCCGAAGGCGTTCAGTCCGCCCGGCCCCCCAAATGTGGCCACGGTAATTTGAATGTATAGGATGGAAGGTTGGCCATTCTGTTGCAATCCGGGCCAATGCTTTATTTCAGTGCAGAATGGATATTAAATATTTGTAACGTTCGATGGAAATGGAACAAAGGATCATCCGCATTTTTTACGCGAGGCGTGGCATTTTGACGCAGTGTTGCAATTCATGGATTTATGGACGAGCTTGTTTGTGTGGATTAGAATTATAAGATGAAAGTCGTAATCCTCGGACTAGACGGATGTATCGCGCGTCATTTCATCGGAATGACACAAATGCTCTTGGCGTCGTCGCGCGTGATTACCAAGGATACCGGCGCCCCAGCATGTTTCGAGGTCTTGACGGCGAGCGTGGACGGGAAGCCGTTCGTTGACGACGACGGGCGTTTTTTCGCCGTGGATGCGGATATTACCTCGATTTCGAATTGCGGCGCGGTTCTATTGCCCGGTTTTGCATTCCATCGACGCGGCGAACCGATGCGCGCGGAGCGGGCGGCCATTCTAGCGTCTTGGATTCGCCAGCGCCACCAACAGGGAAGCTTGATCGGCGCGTCTTGCAACGGCGTGTTCATGCTGGAAGCCACGGGAACGCTGGGCCGTCGCTGCGAAACTGAATCATGCGCGCTGCAAGACGCCGGGGAGCGTTGCTCCTCCACGCTCGGCGCCGCGATGACGACCGCGATAATCGAAGAGAATGGGGCGATCGCCGCGAGCGGCTGGTTGTCTTGGGTCGATCTCACGCTTTATGCGATCCGGGCTTTGACGGGGCGAGAGGCGGCGATACATTTGACTGAGTCCGTCGCGTCGGATTCCTTGTCGGCCCGCGATGCGGGTGATAGTTCGTCTAACCTGCTGATCGCGGCGAAGGCGCTTTTGAGCGACGCCGAACAAATCATCAAGGGTCTCGGAGACGAACGTCTCACCGCGCACGACCTCGCGCGCGCCTTGATGATCTCGCCGCGCACGCTGCACCGGCGGCTGAAGGCGGCGACCGGCGAGTCGCCGCGCGATTTCATCGATCGGATTCGCTTCGAGGCGACCAAGACGTTGCTGGCGACCGGCGCCTATCCCGTCAAGCAATTGGCCGCGCGCGCCGGATATGCTGACGAGGCGAGCTTTCGCCGCGCCTTTCTTCGGCGCGCGGGCATGACGCCCGGCGCCTTTCGCGCCCGCGCGAACTCCCCGGACG
>JBAWEN010000458.1:0-3286 GCA_049591215.1 Methylocystis sp.
CCGCCACGTCGAGAATGCGGCCGCGCACGACCCGCACCAGCTTGTCTTGAGCGGCGGGCTCTGTCTGGAAATGGAGGCCGCGAATGACGCCGACGTTCGTCGACAGCGAATGATTGTCCTGGACGAATCGGTAATGCAGTCCGGCCTTTTCCCATGTCGAAAGATTGTAAACCTCGGAGAAGAATCCCCGTTCGTCACCGTGCTTTCTCGGCGTAATAATTTTAACGCCTTCTATCGCCGTGTCTTCGACAAGCATGAATGGAGTTCCGATTTAGCGTTGGAGAACAAAAATATCCTGGGCTTGCCGCCCGAGGCGCTCGCCGCGATATTTTCCCGATCGGATCGCCTGCCACCAAGCGGGGTTTTCGAGATACCAGCGCACTGTCTTGCGCAGGCCCGTCTCGAAGGTTTCGGTTGGGCGCCATCCCAGTTCTCGCTCTATCTTCGAGCAATCGATGGCGTAACGCTGATCATGTCCGGGACGATCCTCCACGAATATGACGAGTTCGCGATAGGAACCGGCGGCGCGCGGCGAAATTTCGTCGAGGATGTCGCAAATCAGGTTGACGACATCGATGTTGCGCTTCTCGTTGCGCCCGCCGACGTTGTAGCATTCGCCGATTTTCCCGGCGCGGGCGACCAGCAAGAGCGCCCGCGCGTGATCGTCCACGTATAGCCAGTCGCGAATGTTCTGTCCCCGCCCGTAAACCGGCAATGGCTTGCCGTCGATCGCGTTGAGAATAATGAGAGGGATGAGCTTCTCGGGGAATTGGTATGGGCCATAATTATTGGAGCAATTGGTGACGATGGTCGGCAAGCCATATGTCTCGCGCCAAGCGCGCGCCAAATGGTCGGAGCCGGCCTTCGAGGCGGAATATGGAGAGTTTGGCGCATAGGCTGTGTCCTCTCGGAAAAAGCCCTCTTCGCCTAGCGTTCCGAATACTTCGTCGGTTGAAATATGCATGAAGCGGAAGGCGCTGGCGTCCGCCGCATCAAGACCGCGCCAATATTCAAGCGCCGCGTCCAGCATCGTGAAGGTGCCGACGACATTGGTTTCGATGAAGGTCGACGGGCCGTCGATGGAGCGGTCCACATGGCTCTCGGCGGCCAAATGCATCACGACATCGGGCCGGAAGCTCAATAGGGTCTGGAGAACGGCGCGGCGATCGCAAATATCGGCTCGCGTGAAGGAATAGCGGGAACTGCCGGCGATCGGCTCGAGAGAGTCGAGATTGCCCGCATAGGTCAATTTGTCGAGAATGCGGATTTGATCGTCGCAATTCTCGATAAGATGCCGCGACACGGCGGACCCGATAAAACCCGCGCCGCCTGTTATCAAAACCCGCATATTCAAGGCTCCTGACATTTCGCCTGAGTGGGTTGGCGATCGGCTGATCCTGGGCTGGCGAAGGTGTTGCCGCGAGCGAAACCTGTCCGCGCCGCTTCGGCGTCGGCCGTTTTCTCCGGGCGCTTGGGACATTCATTAGCATTTCTCGCGACAAAAAAAACGGCCGCCGTGAATCAAACATTTGATGCGGGACGACCAGCGAGACCGCTTGAAAGAAGGACAGGTCGCCCGTTTCCTGGCGTTTGTCGCGACTTTGCCGGGCGGTCAGGTGTCGGGGCGCAATCGCCGAGCGCGCCGCGATGGGCGGGGACCCCGCGTCAAGCCGCGAGCAAATCCGCGAGATCCAGCGGCGCCGTGGTCATTGCGAGCGCGCCATCTGGATCTCGCGGCCATTGTTCCCTGGGGCGATCCCAATAAAGCTCGACGCCGTTGCGATCGGGATCGCGCAGATAAACCGCTTCCCCCACGCCATGATCGCTCGCGCCTTCGAGTTCGACTCCCGCGCTGGCGAGACGGCGCAGCGCATCCGCCAACGCATGGCGCGTCGGATACAGAATGGCGACATGGTAGAGCCCCGTCGAACCGGCGGGCGGAGGCTCCCCTTCTTGGCTCTCCCATGTGTTGAGGCCGATGTGGTGGTGATACCCGCCAGCCGAGATGAACGCTGCCCGCGAGCCAAAGCGCTGCGTTACCGCGAATCCGAGAACCCCGACGTAGAAAGCGAGCGAGCGTTCGAGATTCGCCACCTTGAGATGGACATGACCGATGCGGACGCCGGGATCGATCGACGTCGCGGCGGTGGTCGCGTTCGCGCTGGTCCCGGCGTTCATAGGCTCGTTCTCCCGATTAGGCGGCGGCAGCCGCGCCCCAACGTTGGGCCGCTTGCGCGACGCGGCGCCCCAGATGCTCGGCGGTTTGCAGATCCGCCGATGTCGGCCCATGTTCCGGCCCCTGATCGGCGTTGGACTGAGCCATCGCGCCCAGATAGCCGCCAAGCCGATTCAAGTCGTCGACGCTTCCCGCGCTGGAATTGTTTCCCGGCATGAGGCCGAGACCGATCCAGATCATACCGTGCTGAGCGGCGAAAACCGCCAATTGTTGCAGCGTGGCGAGCTTGTCGCCGCTCTGACTGGCGGAATTGGTGAACCCAGCGGCGAGCTTGTCTTTCCAGCCTTGGGCCGCCCACGCCTTCGAACTGGCGTCCATGAAGGTTTTGAACGGCGCCGACGCGCTGCCCATGTAGGTCGGCGATCCAAAAATGATGGCGTGGGCTTTTTCGAGATCGGCCCAATGGCGGTCGATGTCCTCGACCTTGACCAGCGCCGCTGTCGCGCCGGCGACGGTTAGCGCGCCGCGCGCGACGGCCTCCGCCTGCTTGGCGGTATGGCCGTAGCCGCTGTGGTAGACGATAGCGATGAGGGACATTGATTCTGCTCCAGTCTGGAATGGTTTACGCCGACAGGGTTTCGCGCTTGTCCACGGCGAAGCCGGGGAGCTTGAGGGCGTAGGCGCCGGGACCGAGCAGGGCCTGGACGACGAGCAAGACGAGCCATAGCGCCGGGAACTCCCAGCCGCCATTGGAGCTGGAGAAGAGCCAGCCGTTTGGCAGATGCACGAGCCAGGCACCAAGCAATATCGGGATCATTGCGACGGAAACCGTGCGCGTGAACAGGCCCGAGAGCAACAGTAATCCGCCGCCGATTTCAAGGGCGACGACAACATAGGCGAGCGCGCCCGGATAGCCGAGACTCTCGAAGAATTTGGCGGTTCCGGGAAGGGTGAACACGAATGCCTTGAGGAGCCCGTGCGCAAGAAACAGGACGCCCAGGCTGAGGCGAAGCAGCAATGCCGCGTATGGAGCGGTGCGGTCAATCGTCATGAGTTCTTCCTTCAACTGTGACGGCGGCGACGGCGCCCCCGATCAGGACCAAACTCTAT
>JBAWEN010000459.1:0-9256 GCA_049591215.1 Methylocystis sp.
CAGCACAAGGCCGAGGCGGGCGCGGCGCTGATCGATGTCGCGAACCGCTGGCTGGCGCGGGCGAGCGCGGCGCGGCTCGCCGCGAAGGCGATCGAGCGTCATCGCGCCGCCGTGCAAGACCCGCTGCTGAAAAGAGCCTCCGCGCTTTTCGCCGTCGCCACCGACGGCGCCTTCAAGGCGCTCGGCGCCGATTACGACAATGACGACACGCCGATGCTGGTCGGCCTTCGCGAAAACGGCGCGCGCGTGCCGGTCGCCGGCATGAGCGAGGGCGCGCGCGACCAACTGTTTCTGTCGCTGCGCCTCGCCTTGCTGGAGTTGCGCGCGGCGGAGCCGTTGCCCTTCGTCGGCGACGATCTCCTGGCGAGCTTCGACGAGACCAGAACCGCTCGCGCGCTCGGCCTTCTCGCCCAATTCGGCCGCGCGCGGCAGGCGATCGTCTTCACGCACCACCAGCACGTCGCCCGCATCGCCAGCGAATTGCCGGGAGCGAACGTGGATGTGATCGCGCTGTGAGGCGCGACGCCGCATCCAGCGAGGTTTTCGTCCCCACCGTGACGAAGACTAGGACGCTCAGAGGTTTTTCGGGTTGCCGCGGCTCAGCGCGGAATAGGACCTTCCGCCGCGATCCGCCCAAATGACCCTATCGCCTTGAGTCGCCACTCGGGCGCAATCCCAAGGGCTCGCCTTGCCGTCGCCGTCATCGTAGCTCATGCACATCCGGCCGCGCGAGATGACCCAACGGCCGGTGTAACGGCCGTCGGAACCTATGCCGTCGATGCGCCCGTCCGGCCGGAAAAATTCGACATAGGGTTTTCCCGACTCCTGCCCGGAAATGGTGTTGCCGACCAAGGCGCTTCGAATTTGATCGTCGCTATAGGCTGTTTGGGCTTTCGCCGATGAAACAACCGTCATGGCGGCGAGAGCCAAAATTATGCTCGGGTTGCGCATAACGCTTCTCCTATTGTTGGCCTGACCGGGGCAAAGAATAAAATGCCGCGTTTCAGGAGGGGGGTCGGTCGAAGTATGGCAAAAATGTCACACTTGTCGCCAAAGTCGCCGTAACGAAAGCAAAATTGCTTGCTTGGCCGTAGGTTATCGCCCATCCTAAGTAAGGTGTGCTTCGAACTTGGCTGATGGAGGCCGGAATGCTTAAAGACAAGTGCTTTATTTTGTTGGTTGTTGCGGCGTCCATCGTTGGGTCCAACGCCTTTGCCGCGGACGCGGCCGTATCCGCGAACGGACTCCCGGAGCAAACGGTTGGGCCGCGTTTCGAGTTGGAGACGGGGTCCGACGCGACGACACGGGGCAATTGGGGCGTTTATGTCCAAGGCACGGGGGCGATCAAGGGCTCCTTGGACGATTCCGGATTCCGCGCGCGCTTCGGCTTCGACTACTCGGGATACAATTATCCTCTCACGGGATCGGAGCTCGTCGGCGCGCAATCGCCAGACGCGCCCGACGGACTCGACCAGATCGGAAAGATCGGAAAGATTTACGGTTACGAACCCGGAGGGGATATTCTGCTGGGCTACCAGTGGGTGACGGAGCGATGGACCTTGATGGGATTCGTGGGCGCCAGCATCCTGCATGACAGCCTTTCCTACCCAGATCCCACCAATAAGGTCCAGGGAACCGCTTGGGGCTTCAAGTCGGTCTGGGAACTCGACGCGCACCCCACCGACCAGACCATGTTTTACACCTATGCTTCTTACAACACGGCCTTTGACACCGCGCATATCGACGCGAGGCCCGGCTATCTGCTCTTCAAGAATTTCGCCATAGGCGACCATCTCAGCGTTGGACAAATCTATCTTGGGCCGCAGGGCGTCTTCTCCAGCGATTTTCACGACAAAATTTGGAAAGTGGGCGCGCATCTGACGTTGGAGGAGATCGGTCCGTTGCACGTGACGGTCGCCAGCGGTTATGTTCATGATCGGTACCTTGGTCCTGGCGCTTATTTCATGCTCGATACGGCGGTGCGGTTCTGACCGCGCCGACGACCTTGCTCTCGAAGCCGCTCGAACCCGCTGGGCGCCCTTCCGCGCGCTCAGACCGTCCCCAAGGAGAAGTCATAAAAACATTCGAATTTCATAGAGGAGCGCCGTAAGCTCACCGAGCAACAGCACGATGATCAGGCCCTCCAATATGTGTCCGATCAGGAAGTTCGTCCGTTCCGTCGCTGAGTTTTTCGCTTCGATCAAGCGGGTGTTGGCCAACTCGTAATGATCGGACGCGAACTGGACGGGTTCGCCGAGCCGCGGCGCGCGATCATATAGCCCCGCCGCCATCGCCAGCTCGCCGTAAAGCCGCTTGGAAGGTTCGGCGAGCGTCGGGTCGAGCTGCTCGAGGGCGGTCTCGACCCTCATTTGAGCACACTTCATCTCAACCACTAGCTCGGTCATCGTGTTGACGTGCTTTTGCCGTTTTTGCTGCCCGGAGGTCACGGCGTGCGTCAGCGACTTGTCCTCGTCGATGGACGCCCAAGCCGTCTTCATCCCCCGTTCGAGCGTGACGGTGTCGCGTTCCGTCAGCGCGAAACGAACGACGCCGTCCAGCGTGTCGCGCAACTGCGCCGCCTTGCAGTAGATAAGCCCCCTCCCCTCGCACCAGAACACCCGAGCCGTGCGAGTCCCGGCCCGAACTATCGAACGCCCGCGCGGCGTCGTCGCGCGATTGAACCACTGCTCCGCTTCGTATTCCGCGTTAGGGAGTTCGCCGGCCGGGGACGGCATCCAGACTATTTCGAACGCGTCCGGGGCCAGGCGATCGGTGCTTCCGACGAGTTGTTTCGCATCGACGGGCGTCAAGACCGCCGTCACGTCGCGCGGCTCCTTGATGACGATCGCGTCGCCATCTCCGGCGTCGGCCCGCGCCTGAAAGACGCCACGCCACGCCTGCATTTCGAGGATTGATTGTTCGCGCTCCAGCAAGGCATTATCCATGTCAGCCACTCCTACTCAATGACGTTACGGCAATTTACGCTCACGACTCACGCGGTGGCCTTGGCGACCAACCCGGGCGTCTCGACGAAACCGTCAATCTCCGCTTGGGCAGGCGTCGCCGCGGACACGATCTCGCCGGGCCGGTAGAAACAGAAAAGAATCGCCTCCGCGTCTTCGTACCAATGACCCGGACCCGCGCCCGTGGCCACGGCTCGCTTCCAGACGTCCTCGAGGAGCGAGGGATCCATCAGCGCATGGACGAAGCCGACGGCGTAGAGCTTTTCCGACCAATCCCATCGAGATCCGAGCATCCGCACGCCCTCGAGCAGATTGTGGCGCTCGATGAGATCGATGGACAAATCGGTGGTCACCGACCCGAGCACCATGCCCCATTTAGAAACACGACGAATTTCCTCAATCGCGCGGATTGCATCCGGCCTCGTAAGGCGGCATAGGCCCGTCTCGATCACCAGGTCGAACTCCTGGTCCGCGAAGGGCAAATTAGTCAGCTCGCATTGGCGATTGTGGGGTCCGACATTCGGCGGCGTCGCGACGTGAGCAAGGCGATTGCTCTCGACCCCGACAGCATCGAACCCCAGTTCGCGCAATCCCTGAACCGTTCGTCCCGAAGCCGAACCAACGTGCAGTATCTTGGCCCCGCGCTTCAAACCCCAAGCGATCCCGATCATGTCGGCGAGAGCCTCGACCGGAAAGAATCGCTCCAGCACAAACTCGGTCGCGGCGGCTTTGGACCAGAGCTGCCCCTTGATCACGCCATTGCTGGTCGCTTCCGCGGCGTGACGCCGTCGAAGCAAGTCGGCGAGGATCAAGTCCGTGCCCGCGTCCGCCGAATCCATCACGCCATTCAGAGTCGAGTCGAACAGGTAGTCGCCGACGATGATGACGCCCGGGAGTCCCTCGGGATCGGGACGGTGGTTTTCAGCGTGTCGCCGCACCGGCCAGCCCGAGGGGATGGCGTTGACCGAAGCCATCCAGCGGTGGATTCGCCGATCAATGAGAAGCTCCCGGCCTTCGGCCAGTTGCAGCGGCAATGCGTCAAGGCAGAGTTGCTCGATACGTTCATCCGTTGCATTGGCGAGACCCAGCGCCGCGTTTCCAGCGATCAGAAACGCGAGCTTGCCCAAGCTGCGAGGATCGTGTCGTATGCTCTCGTCATACACGCAGCACCCGTCGAAAGCGTCCATCATCCACCAGTCAGCCGGGATGTGCTCGCGCCAGAAAGGCCGTTCGAACAGCAGAGTGGCGCGCAGATAGTGGGCTGGCCGATCGAAACGCGCGAGGTGCCTGTCGATGGCCTCCCGCAACGCCATGGAACGCCAATGGATCATCGAAATGGCGGTGAGAGGCAGCGCGAGCACGACGTAATCGAATATCGCCGTTTCGCGAATGCTGTTGGAGTCGATTTCGAGAAGGTATCTGCCATCGGGCAACGGCGTCACCGCTCGAACATTTGAATTTAGACGAATCTGGGCGTCGATTTCCTTCAAGAGCCCCTGGACGATCTGTTCGTTCCCTCCGACGACGGAGAAGATGTCCATGTAGCCGTCCAGGTCCATCAATACATTCTTTAAGAAATTCAGTCCGTTGGTCTTGTGCGGCGGCGCCGCCACGTCGCTGTGCGCCATCGTCCGCACGTAGTGCCGCGCGGTTTCGTCGCTCAGCTCGCGTTTGAGCAGCGCCTCCCCGGAAATAGCGCCCCAGGGATTGGCGTTGTCCGCTTCGGCGACCGACATATAATAGCCTTCTGGACTAAGCATTTCGGCGCAACGCGAGCGGAACGCTTCAACTTCGTCCCGCGTCTTTTCGCCGAAGTGCTCAGCCAAATCGTCGGACGTCAAAATAATTTTGTCTCCAATGACGCAGGGACCACCCGAAATATGCTTTATTTCAAGTCCTAAATCTTTGACGATCAAGTCGCGTAATGGATCGGGGCCATGTCGGGAATAATCGTAAATCTCGGCCACACCGGCTTCATACGGACCCGCGCCGGGAAAATGTCCGGTGACGATCTTCCCGCCAACTCTGCCAGTGGCTTCAAAAATCGTAATATCGCATTCACTTCCGGCTTTTGCCTCAAGATGCCACGCCGTGAATAGCCCGCCCGGACCCCCGCCAACTATTGCAACCTTAATTTTTTTTTCTTCCTCTCCCGTAAATACATCGTTTCTTTGAATCTGCACAGACGCGCGCTGTTGCTCCGCCTTGAGCCTATCGATATCCCTCATTGCAATTCTCCCCCAACGCGTTATTGTAAGCGGCAACTCTTAGCCCGACATGTTGCTTTTAATAGCCGTCGCTTTTGCTTACACTCCGTACTCTACCCTTGGCCAACTTTTAATGTTTGGCCATCTCAAACTATAGCGAATTATCATTGGTCGCCCTTTCCGACTTTCAACTACGTAAATGTACGTAATATGCGTCACGCCACGCTCCAGGCATTAGCCGATTGGATAGCCAAACGATTGGCGTGTTTCAGGAATTGACATGCGCCCGAGAGCCCTGGCCGCGACAAATTTTTTCTTCCCCCAAAAGCGCCGCGCGCCAGGCGAAGCTCGCGCCTCTCTTCGCGGACAGGGAAAATTCACACGCCACCGCCCCGATCGCCGCGGCCGCCGCGCGGCGGCGCCTGCCGTTCCGGTTTCACGATAAGACGGGGGACGTCCGGATTTCGCGGGAGTTTCCTTGCAGCCCGGCCGCTCAATGGGCGGCTCCGACAACTACCCATTTGGACTGTCAGAGGGCAGGCGCGCGCGCCCATGCTTTTTAATTGCGCCGGCGCGCCTTCCGCTTGCCGCGGGAGCGGGCCGCCGCTCGAAACGGCGCCCGCCGCCATTCGCAATCGCCTCGTTTGACCGATAATTTCGCTTGACGAGCAAATTCCTTTATCGGCATAGGGGCTGCGTCGCTGGATTGCGTGAGCGGCGCGCGGGGCGGGTAGGTCCGGGTTGAGTGGGCCAAATCGGCGGTGCGCGGTCCTGTCGCTTGATGATCGGCGGATATGATTCTAGGGTCGTCGAAAAGGCCGATGACGGGTTTGCGCCACTTCGGCCCGGCTGCCGTTGGGGGCGGGAGCCTGCGCGTCATGCGTGTTTAAGCGCGTCGCGCGTCTGCTCGCCCTTCGAGCCCGGTTTGAGGAAACGGCGAAATAATTGATTGAAGGCGCCGCGCGACGCGGGCCTCGAAGGGAGTGGAACCGACAATGACGACGCCATCGTCGACCCCGGCGCCAAGCGCGAGCGGGAAAGATAATCAGCATCTTTCGCCAAAGTCCGATATTGAAATCTCCCAGGCCGCGAAGATGCGTCCAATCCTCGACGTGGCGCGCGACAAGCTGGGCATTCCCGCCGAACACGTGCAGCCCTACGGTCATTACAAGGGCAAGATCGCGCTCGAATACATCGAATCGCTGAGCACGCGGCCCGACGGCAAGCTCATTCTGGTCACCGCGATCACGCCGACGCCGGCCGGCGAGGGCAAGACCACGACCACCGTCGGCCTGACCGACGGCCTCAACCACATCGGCAAGAAGGCGCTGTGCTGCCTGCGCGAGCCGAGTCTCGGCCCCTGTTTCGGCGTCAAGGGCGGCGCGGCCGGCGGCGGCTACGCCCAGGTCGTGCCGATGGAGGACATCAACCTCCATTTCACCGGCGACTTTCACGCCATCGGCGCCGCCAACAACCTGCTCGCCGCGCTGATCGACAATCACGTCTATTGGGGCAACTCGCTCGCGCTCGACACGCGCCGCATCAGCTGGCGCCGCGTCGTCGACATGAACGACCGGGCGCTGCGCTCGATCGTCTCTTCGCTCGGCGGCGTCTCCAATGGTTTTTCGCGCGAGGATGGTTTCGACATCACCGTCGCGTCGGAAGTGATGGCGATCTTCTGCCTCGCGTCAAGTTTCGCCGATCTGCAGAAGCGGCTTGGCAATATCGTCGTGGGACAGACGCGCGAGAAGAAGAACATTCGTTCCAGCGAAGTGAAGGCGGCGGGCTCGATGGCCGCGCTGCTGAAGGACGCCATCGCGCCCAATCTCGTGCAGACGCTGGAGAATAATCCGGCGATCATCCACGGCGGGCCCTTCGCCAATATCGCGCATGGCTGCAATTCGGTGATCGCGACGAAATCGGGACTGAAGCTCGCCGATTATGTCGTGACGGAAGCGGGCTTTGGCGCGGACCTCGGCGCGGAGAAATTCTTCGACATCAAATGCCGCAAGGCCGGCCTGAAGCCCGATCTGACGGTGATCGTCGCGACCATTCGCGCGCTCAAAATGCACGGCGGCGTCGCCAAGGATGATTTGAAGACCGAAAATGTCGCGGCGCTGGAAAAGGGTTTCGCCAATCTCAAGCGCCATATCGCCAATGTGCGCAAATTCGGCGTGCCCGTGCTGGTGACGGTCAATAAATTTTCGACCGACACGCAGGCGGAGATGGGACTGCTCGAACAGCTGTGCAAGGCCGAGGACGCCCAATGCGTCGTCGCCGACAATTGGGGTTCGGGCGGCGCAGGCGCGGCCGATCTCGCGCGCGCCGTGGTGACGACGATCGAGACGCAGCCGTCGAACTTCAAGCCGCTCTATGCCGACGACCTTCCGCTGGTCGAGAAGGCGCGCGTGATCGCCAAGGAGCTTTACGGCGCCGCCGACATCTCGTTCGACGCCAGCGTCAAGTCGCGTTTCGCCGAACTCGAGAAGGAAGGCTTCGGCCATTTTCCAGTCTGCATCGCAAAGACGCAATACAGCTTCTCGACCGACGCCAACGCCAAGGGCGCGCCCTCCGGCTTCACCATTCCGATACGCGAAGTGCGTCTGTCGGCGGGCGCGGAATTCGTCGTCGTCGTCTGCGGCGACATCATGACCATGCCCGGTCTGCCAAGGGTTCCGGCGGCCAACAACATCGAGGTCGGGGCCGACGGCCGCATCTCCGGCCTGTTCTGATTGGCGCGGCGGTCCGCCGCCCGCCAAAAATTTCGCCGCGACGCGCGCCTAGCGCTTCCGGCGTTCTCGTTGAGACCAACCAGCACCAGCGCTCGAAGGGAGCCAAATATGTCGAATTCCAGAATTCCCGGCCGTAATTTTCTGTTCGTGCCGGGTCCGACCAATCTGCCCGACCGCGTGCAGCGCGCCATGCAGGTCGCGTCAGAGGATCACCGTTCGCCGACCTTCCCCGATCTCGTCAAGCCGCTGTTCCCGCAGTTGAAGAAGGTGTTCGAGACCGAGAAGGGCCACGCCTTCATTTTCCCGGCGTCCGGCACCGGCGGCTGGGAAGCGGCGATCACCAACACGCTGTCGCCCGGCGACAAGGTTCTCGCCCAGCGTTTCGGCCAGTTCTCGCATCTGTGGATCGACCTGTGCAATCGCCTCGGCCTCGAGGTCATCAAGCAGGAGCGTCCGTGGGGCACCGGCAATGATCCGGAGCTGATCGAGGAGACTTTGAGGGCCGACAAGAACCATGAGATCAAGGCCGTTCTCGCCACGCATAACGAGACCGCCACGGGCGTGACCTCGGACATTGGCGCCGTGCGCAAGGCGATCGACGCGGCGAAGCATCCGGCGCTGCTGTTCGTCGACGGCGTGTCCTCGGTCGCGTCGCTCCCGTTCCACATGGACAAGTGGGGCGTCGACGTGATCGTGTCGGGTTCGCAGAAGGGCTTCATGCTGCCCGCCGGCCTGTTGCTGATGGCGGCGAGCGAGAAGGCGATCGAAGCCGGCAAGCACAACAAGTCGCGCCGCGCCTATTTTGAATTCAAGGACATGATCAACGCCAACGCGCAGGGCTTCTTCCCCTACACGCCGTCGATCCCGCTGCTGCATGGCCTCAAGGAAGCGCTCGCGATCCTGTTCGAGGAAGGTCTCGACCAGGTCTACAAGCGCCACACCCATCTCGCCACCGGCGTGCGCGCCGCGGTCGCGGCCTGGGGTCTCACGACCTGCGCCAAGGAGCCGAAGTGGAATTCGGACACGGTCACCGCGATCGTCGTGCCGGAAGGTTTTGACGCGGCGAAGGTCATTTCGACCGCCTATAACCGCTACAACCTCGCGCTCGGCGCCGGCCTCTCCGAGGTCGCCGGCAAGGTGTTCCGCATCGGCCATCTCGGCGACCTCAACGAGCTGATGCTGCTCGGCGCCATCGCCGGCGCGGAAATGGCGATGCTCGACAACGGCATCAAAATTCAGCCCGGCTCCGGCGTCGCCGCCGCCCAGGCCGTCTATCGCGCCAATCCGCTGCTGAAGGCCTAAGACAGCTAAACGCCCGGCGCGCATGGCCGCGCCGGGCGCCAAACTTCACGAG
>JBAWEN010000460.1:0-8600 GCA_049591215.1 Methylocystis sp.
GCTGGGGCCATGGCGGTGGCTGGGGCGGCGGCGGCTGGGGCCATGGCGGCGGCTGGGGCTACGGCGGGGCCTACGGTGGCGGCTATTGGGGCGGCGGCTATTGGGGCGGGGATTATTCGCCCTATTATGGCTACGACTCTTCCTATTACTACCCCTATTACCCCAACTCCGGCCAGCCCGCGTATCAAGGTCAGCCGGTTTACCGTGGAAATGCGGTCTATTACGCTCACAGGCGTCGCTACTCCTCGAACTGTAATAATGTGACACGCTCGATCATGCACCACCACCAGCGCTATTGGCGCACGGTGCGGGTCTGCCATCGCTAGCAAGCTTTCCGCTCGGATGGAATCTTCCGGGCGACAAGTAATCATGTAAAATAAAACTACTGGAGCAAGTTTTGACCGCAAGGGTCCATTAACTCTCGCGGAACTTGCTCCAGGGCATCCGGTTCGGATTGAACCGGAAAGACTCGAGACTCCCTTATTTTTTAGTGCTTTGCGACGCAAAGCCGGCGTCCGCTTTTGCCGGCGAGGGCGCGGCGAAAGCCTGCGTCTTGTCGCGCCCGCGACAAACTCATCTTCGCGACGCCGCTGCATCGCCCTACCAATGGGGCGGCGGCGCCCTAGCATATCAATCAGGCTGGAACAGGGGAGGCAACGAGACCGCGGGACTTCGCCGTTGGCGGCAAGGAGAGATTATCATGTCGCGCAAGTTGTCGATCATTCTGGCATTGGGCGCCGCGCTGGCCATTCCGTCGGCGGCGATGGCGCGAGGCGGCGGCGGTCACGGCGGCGGCGGTTTCCATGGCGGCGGTTTTGGCGGCGGGGGCTTCCACGGCGGCGGTTTTGGCGGCGGAGGCCATGGTCGCGGATTCGGTCGCGGTTACGGCTACGGCGGCTGGGGCGGATATGGCGGGTGGGGCGACTGGGGCGATAGTTGGCCATACTACGGTTATGACGATTCCTATTACTATCCCTACTACAATCAACCCGTTTATTACGTCGTCCGCGTGCATCACTATGCTTCAAGATGCCATGACGTGCACCGCTCGATCTGGCATCGCGGCCTACGGTATTGGCGGACCGTGCGGGTCTGCCACCGCTGAACCGCCGACGGCGGAGGGGGCTTCCCCCTACTCCGCCGCCGCCTGTTCCTTGGCGCCGCGCGCGAGACGTTCGCTCTTGAGCAGTTCCGCGACGAGGAACGCCACTTCGATCGCCTGCTCCGCGTTGAGGCGCGGATCGCAATAGGTGTGGTAGCGGTCGCGCAGGTCGTTCTCCGAGATCGCCCGGGCGCCGCCGGTGCATTCGGTCACGTCTTTGCCGGTCATTTCGAGATGTATGCCGCCGGCATAGGTTCCCTCCGCCTGATGCACGGAGAAAAAGCCCCGGATTTCGGTCATGATGCGGTCGAACGGGCGCGTCTTGTAGCCGCTCGCGCTGATCGTGTTGCCGTGCATCGGATCGCACGACCAGACCACGCTCTTGCCTTCGCGCGTCACGGCGCGAATCAGCGCGGGGAGTTTGTCCTCGACCTTATCCGCCCCGAACCGGCAGATCAGCGTCAGCCGGCCCGGCGCGTTGTCGGGGTTTAAGATGTCGATCAGTTGCAGCAGGCCGTCCGGCGTCAGGCTCGGGCCGCATTTGAGGCCGAGCGGATTTTTGACGCCGCGCAGATAGTCGATATGCGCGCCTTCGGGCTGGCGCGTGCGGTCGCCCGCCCACAGCATATGGCCGGAGGTCGCGTAATAATCGCCGGTCGTCGAATCGACGCGGGTCAGCGCCTCTTCGTAGCCGAGCAGCAGCGCCTCGTGCGACGTGTAGAAGTCGGTCTGGCGCAATTCGGGATGATGCTCGGGATCGAGCCCGATCGCCCGCATGAATCCGAGCGTCTCGGTGATATGGTCGGCGAGCTTCTGATAGCGTTCCGACTGCGGGCTGTTCTTGACGAAGCCCAGCATCCAGCGATGCGCGTTTTCGAGATTGGCGAAACCGCCATTGGCGAAGGCGCGCAGCAGGTTCAGCGTCGCCGCCGACTGGCGATAGGCCTGCAACTGCCGCTCCGGATTGGGAACGCGCGAGGCCTCGCTGAACTCGATGTCGTTGATGATGTCGCCGCGATAGCTCGGCAACTCCTGATCGCCCTTTTTCTCGGTCGGCGAGGAGCGCGGCTTGGCGAATTGGCCGGCGATGCGCCCGACCTTGACCACCGGCGAGGCGGCGGCGAAGCTCAGCACGACCGCCATTTGCAGGAAGACGCGGAAGAAATCGCGGATGTTGTCGGCGCAGTGCTCCTCGAAGGCCTCGGCGCAATCGCCGCCCTGGAGCAAAAAAGCCTTGCCGGCCGCGACATCGGCCAAAGCGCGGGTCAGATTGCGCGCCTCTCCGGCGAAAACCAGCGGCGGAAATCCGGCGAGCTGGCGTTCGACCGCCGCCAGCGCGGCGGAGTCGCGATAGACCGGGGTCTGCTCGATCGGCTTGTGTCTCCAGCCGCTAGGCGTCCAACGTTCCACTGTAGCGTCACTCCACTCTTCAGCGCCGAAATTTTGACGCCGAAAGTGGCGCCGGTTCGGCGCTTATATAGGAAGCGCCCCGCCAACGCGATAATTTTGCGCGGGCGCCCGAGCCCCAAGATTCGTCCCCAAAGCTGGCCCCGCCCCCGCTGAACCGCTATAAGCCTAGAATCCGCCCCTTTGATCGAGGTATTGATGCCGGTCATTCTGTCGCAAATGCTGGAGGCCTATCGCTGGATCGGCGCGTTGCTGGTCCTCTCCGCCCATTCGACCAATCTTTTCGTCAGCCTCCACGACATCATGACCGCGCCCCACGCCGCGCCGGTCTATGTCTGGTGGTTCGCGGCCAGCTTCGAGCTTGGCCATCAGGCGGTGCTGGGGTTCTTCGTGATGTCCGGCTATCTGGTCGGCGGCTCGGTGCTCGCCAGCATCCGCAAGGGAAAGGATTATCTGCGCGAATATGCGATCCACCGCTTCGCGCGCATCTACATCGTCACCGTCCCCGCGCTGATCTTGACCTTTATCGTCGACAGCTTCGGCCGCGATTTCCTGCCCAATACCGATTTTTACGATCTGCCGCTGTTCGCGGGCCATTACGGCGCCAGAGTCTTCATCGGCAATGTCCTTAATTTCCAGGAGATTCACCTTCCAACCTACGGCACCAACAGCCCGCTGTGGTCGCTCGCCTGCGAGTTTTGGTATTACCTCACCTTCCCGCTGCTCCTGGCCCCGCTGGCGCGCAACTATCCCAACTGGTTCCGTTACGGCGGTTTCGCCGTCGGACTCGCGGTTTTTCTGTCGCTGGCGAGCGCGCCGTGGTTTCGCTTCGGCTTCGTGCTCTGGGTCATCGGCGCGCTGGCGAGCCTGCCGGTCCGGCCGCTGATCGCCTCGCGCTGGGGCGCGCTGGCGATCTACTTCGCGGCGCTGGTTCCCATCCGCCTTTTGGTGCGCGGTCCGCTGCTCGCCGCGCATCCCTGGCTGCAGGACGCCGCCGACCTGTTGAGCTCGCTGCTGCTCGCCAATCTGATGCTGAGCGTGCGTTATTCGCGGGCCGAGGGATGGAACGCGCTGCGGCCGCAATTCCACAAAACCTTGTCGGATTTTTCCTTCTCGCTCTACGTCGTCCACATGCCGATCCTGATCCTGCTGCGCTCTATCGAGGATTCCATCATGGGTCCGGAATGGGCGAAGCAACTGGCGACCCCGGCCCATTGGGCGACGCTGCCGGCCGCCATGGGCGTCTGCATCGCGGTCGCCTATGGCTTCTCCCGAATCACCGAAGCCAATACAGGCGCCGCGCGGCGCTATTTGAGCGCCTCCCTGCCCCGCTTCACGCCAGCGATTTCACAAGCGGAAAGCGGTTAAGCGCGCAATATCCGCGCCGGCGCGCGCATGGTGACGAGTTCCTCGGCCATGGTCGGATGCAGCGCCATGGTCGCGTCGAAATCGGCTTTTGTCGCCCGCATTCGCACGGCGATGGCGACGAGCTGAGCCATTTCGCTGGCTTCGGGCCCGAAAATATGCGCGCCGACCACGCGGTCGCTGGCGCTGTCGACCAGCAGCTTCATATAGACCTGAGCGCCGCGCCCCGACAGCGTCGCCAGCATCGGACGGAAGGCCGTCTCGAACACGGCGACCTCGGCGAAACGCTGCGTCGCCCCCTCTTCCGTAAGGCCGACCGTCCCGATTTCCGGCGTCGAAAACACCGCGCTCGGCACGCTGTCGTAATTGACCTCCACATCGCGCCCGCCAAACAGCCGGTCCGCGAAGGCCTGGCCCTCGCGGATCGCCACCGGCGTGAGATTGATGCGGTCGGTCACGTCGCCGACCGCATAGATCGACGGGGCGCTGCTTCGCGCCCGCGCGTCGACGATAACAGCGCCATCACCGCCCAGTCGCGCGCCGGCCTGCTCCAGCCCAAGGCCCGCCGTCGCCGGACGCCGGCCGGTCGCCGCGAGCACGACATCGACCTCTATTTCCGCGCCATTAGCGAGATGCGCCCGCACGCCGCCAGAAGTTTTCTCCAGTGAAATCGGCGGCGCGGCGGCGTGGAGCGTCACGCCGTCCTGGGTCATCGCCGCGGCCAGCCGCTTGCGCAAATCGAGATCGAACCCGCGCAGCGGCAGTTCGGGACGAAAAGCCATATGGGTTTCGCTCCCAAGCCTCACGAAAACGCCAGCGAATTCGACCGCGATATAGCCCGCGCCGACCACCAGCAGACGCTTGGGGAAAGTCGGAAGGTCGAAAATCTCATTGGAGCTGATCGCCAGTTCGATGCCGGGAATCCTCGGCGCCATTACCGGCGCGCCGCCCGTGGCGATCAGGATCGTTTTCGTTCGCGCGGTCTCGCCATTGGCGAATCGCACGGTTTCGCCATCCTCCACCACGGCGCGCTGGCGGATCAGTTCGACGCCGGCTTTTTCGAGATTTTGCGCGTAAAGGCCCTCGAGCCGGGTGATTTCCTTTTCCTTGGCGGCGACGAGGCGCGGCCAGTCGAAACGCGGCGCTTCAACGCTCCATCCAAAGCCCGCGGCGTCTTCGAAGGCGTCGCGAAAGCGGCTCGCGAGCACATAGAGTTTTTTCGGCACGCAGCCTCTGATGACGCAGGTGCCGCCGACGCGAAATTCTTCCGCGATGGCGACGCGGGCGCCATGGTTCGCGGCGACGCGCGCCGCGCGAACCCCGCCCGAACCCGCGCCAATGACGATAAGATCGAAGTCCCGTTGCGACATTGGAAAGAACCTGGCGAAGGCGCGGCAATCGCGCGCATGAGGTGGCTGTTTAGACGAGCGCCCGCGATAAGCAAGCTCGATGCGGGCTACGTGCGTCGCCGCACGGCGTTTTCGGCCAGGACGCCGCAATATGCGTGCGTAGGGCGGTGAACGCCCTGCGACAAAAGGAAGATAGGCATGAACATTAGAAAGATAGCTTTTTTCATCACAAGCGCCGCCATCCTGGTTTCGGGAATGGCGGTGGAGGCCTCGGCGCGAACCGTCGATGAAAGCGGCAAAAGCCGGATTGGCTCCATCGTTTCGATCGAGGCCTCATTGAAATCCGCAACGCGGTCCGGTGGGCAAATGGCTTTCAACCCGCAGCCCGATCCTCCGGGCGCTCGCGACGAATTCGAAGACTGAAAAGATGGTGGCAGGCCGCTCGCGAGAGCGGCCTCTTCTCGCGTCGGCGATCGTGACGCCTCGCGCGCTCAGCCCGCGTGCAGCCCCTTGCTGATCTTCGAGAGCCAGGAATCGGTGTGTTCGACCGGCGTGAGCCCCCCGGTCTTCAGCAAGGCCACGGCGTCCTGATACCACTGCGAATCCGGGTAATTATGGCCGAGAATGGCGGCGGCGGTCTGCGCCTCGTCGGTCACGCCCATGGAGAGATAGGCCTCGGTGAGGCGATAGAGCGCCTCCTCGGTGTGGCGGGTGGTCTGGTATTTGCCGAGCACGTCGTGAAAACGGTTGATCGCGGCGGGGAAATTCTTGCGCGTCAGATAAAAGCGGCCGACCGACATTTCCTTGGCGGCGAGTTGGTCGCGCGCGACCTGCATCTTCAGCCGTGCGTCGGGGGCATATTCGGAATCGGGAAATTTTTCGACCAACGCGGAAAAGAACGCCAGAGCCTTCGCCGAATTGGTCTGGTCCTGCATCACACTGGTGATCTGGTTATAGTAAGACATGCCGCCGAGATAATAGATATAGGGCGTGTCGGGCGACTTCGGATAAAGGCCGACATAGCGCGTCGCGGAGGCCACCGCGTCGTCGTAGGCCGGCTTCTCGTATTGCGCGAAAGTGGTCATCAACAGAGCTTTGCGCGCCCATTGAGAGAACGGATATTGCTTTTCCAGCTCGCCGAATTTTTTCGCGGCCTTTTCGAAATCATTGCTCTTCAGAAAGACGAGGCCCTGATTATAGAGATCCTCGGCGGGAATGACCGGCGCGATCTCGGTCTTGTATTTTTCGCCGCCGCCGCTGAACAGATTGGTTACCGGATCGAGGAAGTCGGCGCGCGCCCCATGAGGCCCCGCCAACAGCAACAGCGCGAATGGCGCGGCCAAAATCCGTATCGAGCGAAACAAAACGATCATCACAGCGGCCTCTCGCGGCGTTCGAGCGCTGGCGGCGCCCGAGAAATTTCGGCGTAGCTTTAACCTAAAGCGTCTCGCGGCGCCATACGTTGGCGGCGCGGCGCTCCCGCAAGGCCGCCATTAACGGGTTTCTTCGGGCAAGATTAAGGCGATAAGCCAAGCCCCAGCCCGGTCGACTCCAGCCCAGCCGCCTCCGTCTCGCGGCGCCCAGCCCGCGGCGCGGAGCCTTCGGACTCCTTGCTCAGCACGTAGGCGGAAGGCGTCGTCATCAACCGCTCGATCAGCGCGAGATTGAGGCCGTGGCCGCCGCGATAGGAGCGAAAGGCGCCGTGAATCGGAGCCCCCGCGAGCGCGAGATCGCCGATCACGTCGAGCATTTTGTGGCGCGCCATTTCATCTGGAAAGCGCAACCCGCGCGGATTGAGCACGCGGTCGCCGTCGAAAATGACGCAGTTTTCAAGCGAGGCGCCAAGCGCCAGCCCCTGGCGCCAAAGCTGCTCGGCGTCCCGCAGAAAGCCGAAGCTGCGCGCCGACGCGATTTCGCGCGCGAAAATGGACGGGGCGAGCGGCAAGGCGATCCTTTGACGCCCGATCGCGCCCGGAAAAGCGATCTCCACGTCGAGGTCGAGACATCGGCGGTTTGTCGGCGCGAACTCGGCCCAACCGGCGCCATCGCTCACTCGAACCGGCTCGACGATTTTTATCACGCGGCGCGCGGCGCGAAGGCGCGCGATCCCCGCGTCGCGAATCGCCGCGACAAAGGGCAGCGCCGAACCGTCCACCGCCGGGACTTCGCCCTCCTCGATTTCGACGAGCGCATTGTCGACGCCGAGGCCCGCGAAAGCCGCCATCAGATGTTCGATGGTCGAGACCCGCGCCGCGCCGGAGCCAATCTCGGTCCGCAGGCGCGTGCAGCGGACGTTTGTCCAACGCGCGGCGATGGGGTTATCGCCGTCCCGGGTCACGAACACGACCCCGGTTCCAGCCTCGGCCGGAGAGAGAGTCAACCGCGCCGGAGCATCGCCATGCACGCCCCGCCCCGAAACGACGACGGATTTGCGCAAGCTCGTCTGGCGCGATGATGTGTCGGAACACGGCTTCATGACGATTTGGCGATCCCCTTTGGCGCCCACGACGATCGCGGCGTGCGCGAACAGCGTCGAAGCGACCATATGCCGGGCCCGGCCTCAGCTCCAGTAACGCTTTGCGACAGTTTGTTACAGCATCGCCGCCCGGGCGCGCAACCGGGCGCGCGCGTTGGGGGGGCGGCCTTCGCCTTCAAACGGAACGCGCGTCGCCCCGCCTTTTTCCCGCGGAGAGGAACAATATCGCCGTCCAAGCGTTTATAATGGGGAGAGTTTCAATCCCGAAAAAATGAAAAATGGAGAGTGGGGGATGACAGTCGCTCGCATCTTGGCCAAAAAAGGTCGCAACGTCGCCACCACGTCGGAGGATCGGACATTACAAGAAATCTCGGTCGATTTGACGCGGCGAGGGATAGGGGCGGTGGTGGTCGTCGACTCAAGCGGCTCCATTGTCGGGATTATTTCCGAGCGCGACATCATGACCGCGATCGCCGACCGCGGCACGGAGGCCTTGTCCGATCCCGTCGCCCGCCACATGACGAAAAATCCAAAGGTGGCGACCGAAGACGACACGGTCCATTCCACCATGGAAACGATGACGGTCGAGCGGTTCAGACACTTGCCCGTGATCGACAGGGGGCGACTCGTCGGCATCGTATCCATCGGCGACGTGGTCAAATATCGAATTGAAGAGATTGAATACGAACGTAAGGCGCTGCGAGATTATATCGCCACCGCATAGCAGCCGCGCGCTCCCCGATGGAGGCGCCGCCGCCAAAACAAAAAGGCCCGCGTGAGCGGGCCTTTGAGTTTGTCGCGGCGGCTCGAGCTTAGTGATTGCCCTGACGCCGCAGGAAGGCCGGGATTTCCAAATGATCCTCCTCGACGCCGCGGGCCGGCGCGGCGCGACGGCCATGCT
>JBAWEN010000461.1:0-4066 GCA_049591215.1 Methylocystis sp.
TTCGAAAACCTTGTCACGGAACGCGCCGATGACGCGGCCAACCGCGTCGGCCAACATGGCGACCGCGTGGCCGGCGCGCTCGCCGAACAACTGGCGGCGTTCGAGCAATCGGTCACGACGGCCACGAGCGAGACCGCGAACCGCGTCGCGCAAGAGAGCGACCGCGCGGCCGGGGCTCTGACCGAACGGCTCGCGGCGTTCGAGAGCGTCGTCACGGAACGCGCCGATAACGCGGCCAACCGCGTCGGCCAACATGGCGACCGCGTGGCCGGCGCGCTCGCCGAACAACTCTCGGCGTTCGAGCAATCCGTTACGACGGCCACGAGCGAAACCGGGCGCCGCGTCGCCGAACATGGCGATCGCGTCGCCGGCGCGCTGAACGACGGACTCGCGGCGTTCGAGCACGCCGTCACGACGGCCTCGGCCGATACGGTCAATCGCGTCGCCGAACATGGCGACCTGGTGGCCGTCGCCTTGGCCGATGGGCTCGCGGCGTTCGAGGAAGGTTTCGGCCGACACGGCGAAGACATCGCCAACCGCGTCGCCGAACGCAGCGATCTCGCCATCGGCGCGCTGGCCGAGAAGCTCAACGCCTTCGAGGCGAGTTTCGAGCGCAGCGGCGAGGAAGTCGCCCAGCGGCTGGCGCGACAGGGCCAGCGCCTCGGCGAGGTTCTGGGCGAGCAACTCGCCGGCGTCGAGGCCAGCGTCGGGCGGCGCGGCGACGAACTCGTCGCCCTCGTCGCCGAGCAAAGCGACCGCGCGGCGAGCGCGCTGAGCCAGGGCCTCGCCGAATTCGAGCATAAGGTGGTCGGCACCAGCGGCGACGCCGCCGGCCGGATGGTCAAGGCGGGCGACCAGATTCAGGAGCGGCTGACGAACCGCGTCGCCGAATTCGAAGAGAAGGTGGTGGGCGCCAGCGGCGACGCCGCCGACCGAATCGTCCTGCAGGGCGACAAGATTCACGGCGCGCTCGCGGATCGCGTCAACGCGTTCGAGGAGCGGGTGCTTGTCGCCAGCGGCGACGCCGCCGGCCGGCTCGTGGAGGAGGGCGACAGGATTCAAACGCGGCTGGCGAGCCGCATCGCCCAATTCGAGGAAAAGGTGGTCGACGCCAGTTTCGCGGCCGCCGGCCGGCTCGCGGAGCATGGCGACAAGGTTCAAACCGGGCTGGCGAGCCGCATCGCCGAATTCGAGGAGAAGGTGGTCGGCGTCAGCGGCGACGCCGCCGGCCGGCTCACGGAGCATGGCGACAAGATTCACGCGCGGCTGACCAGCGGTCTCGCCGAATTCGAGGAGAAGGTGGTCGGCGCCAGCGGCGACGCGGTGTCCAAGGTGGCCGAACACGCCGATCAAATCTCGCTCGCGCTGACCGAGGGGCTGGCGTCGTTCGAGGAGGGCTTCGGCCGTCACGGCGAGGCCATCGTCGCGCGCGTCGCCGAGGCGAGCGAGCGCGTCGGCGCCGAACTCACGCAGGCGAGCGACCGCGCGGCGTCGACGGTCTCAAGCGCCAGCCAGCAGGCCGGAGAGTTTATCGCGCGAGGCAGCGAACTCGCCAGCACGCGAATTTTTGAAAACGTCGAACGCGCCAGCGCGCGAATCCTGGAGAACAGCGAACGCGCCAGCGCGCAAATCTCGGAGAACGTCGAACGCGCCAGCACGCAAATCTCGGAGAACATCGAACGCGCCAGCACGCAGCTATCCGAGAGCAGCGAACACGCGGGCGCGCGGATCTTCGAGAGCAGCGAGCGCGCGGGCGCGCAAATTTCGCAAAGCAGCGAGCGCGCGGGCGCGCTCGTCGCTGAAAAGCTGTCGGCCTTCGAGGAAGTCATCACCCGACAGAGCCGCGCCGTCGCGGCGACCGTGGTGGAGCGCGAAGCCGCGGCGCGCGAGACGATCGTCGCGCGCCTCGCCGAATTCGAGGACAAGGTCGGGGCGGCGTCGGAGATTGTCGCGACCAATGTCGGCGCGCATGGCGAGCGCGTGACCGAGGCGCTGAAGGGCGGACTCGCCGCCTTCGAGGCGAGCGTGCGCGAGCATGGCGACGCCGCCGTCGCAAAGGTCGCCGAACACGCCGGCCGCATCGACGATCTTCTTAGCGAACGCGTCGAGACGCTCGGCGCGCATGGCGAACAGCTCTCCAGCCTGCTGGAGTCGCAGCGCGACGAGGCCAAGCAGCGGTTCGCGGCGCATGACGAGGCGTTGCGCGCCGCGTTGCGGGACACGGTGGAGCAGGCGGGATCGGCGCTCAGCGAGCATACGGCGACGATCCAGGATCGGTTCGCGGCGACGGCCGGCGACGCCGTGGTCGCCCTCGCCGTGCAGGGCGAGCGCGTCAACGAGACGCTGAGCGACGGGTTCAAGGCGTTCGAGGGCGCGGTCGTCGATCAGGGCAAGGAGGTCGCGCGGACCCTCGCGGCGCGCGGCGACCATATCGCCAGGGAACTAGCCGATCATCTGCATTTGTTCGAGCGCTCGCTGCTGCGCGAAGGCGGCGCGTTGACCGAGCGCATCGACGAGCACGCGCAAAATCTGTCGGAGCGGATCGGCGAGAGCCTCGGCGCGGTCGACAACGTGATTTCCGTGCGCGGCTCCGTCGTCGCCGAGAAACTGACCGCGCTGGAACACAACGTGACGACGCGCGGCGACGCGATGGTCGAGCGGCTCGCGTCGGAGTCGGACCGTCTCGCGACGCGCCTCGACGACGCCTCGCGCCATATCGGCGAGAACATCGGCGGACAACTCGAGGCGATCGACGAGACGCTCACGCTGCGCGGCGGAGCGCTGGTCGAACGGCTCGCGTCGGAGTCGGAGACTCTGGCCGCGCGTCTGGGCGACGCCTCGCGCCATGTCGGCGAGAATGTCGGCGGAAAACTTCAGGCGATCGAGGAGTCGATCTCGCGGCGCGGCGATGCGCTGGTGGCGCGCCTCGCCTCGGAGTCGGAAACTCTCGCGACGCGTCTCGGCGTCGCATCGCGGCATATCGGCGAGAACGTCGGCGGACAACTTCAGGCGATCGAGGAGTCGATCACGCAGCGCGGCGAAGCGCTGGTCGAGCGCCTTGCCTCGGAGTCGGAGACTCTCGCCACGCGTCTCGGCGACGCGTCGCGGCATATCGGCGAGAATGTCGGCGGACAACTTCAGGCGATCGAGGAGTCGATCACGCAGCGCGGCGACGCGCTGGTCGAGCGCCTCGCCTCGGAGTCGGCGACTCTCGCCGCGCGTCTCGATCACGCCTCGCGCCATATCGGCGCGAACGTCGGCGAACATCTTCACACCATCGAGGAGTCGATCTCGCGGCGCGGCGAAGCGCTGGTGGAGCGCCTCGCCTCCGAGACGGAGCAGATCGCCTCGCGGCTCGGCGATAACTCCCGCCATTTCGGCGAGGAGCTGGACGGCAAGCTGCGCGTCATCGAGGAGACCATCGTCGAGCGCGGCGGCAGGCTGGTCGAGACGCTGGACGCCCAGGGCGTCGCGGCGGCGCGTCGGCTCGGCGAGACGGCCGACAAGATTTCGACCGAAGTCGTGCGCGGCTTCGCGGCGATCGACAACACGATCGCCAGCAAGGGCGACGCGCTGGTCGGCAAGCTCGGCGATCACGCGACCAACATCACCAGCGCGCTCGACGAGAAAATCGGCGCCTTCGAAAATATGTCGAACACGCGCCTCCAGGAGACCGGCGACCGGATCGACACGCTGACCGGCCGTCTCGACGCGGGGCTCGCGGTCGGCGGAAAGAAGCTTCACGACACGCTGGCCAAGCACGCCATCGACGTGGCGCGCGCCTTCAGCGAGGGCGCGCTGACGACGACGGGCGCGCTCGAGGCCAAGATCAAGGAAATCGACGAAACCCTGGCCGCCCGCTCGGGCGAACTCGCGACCTCGCTGGATAACAGGACGCGGGCGCTGGACGAGGCCCTTCTCGGCCGCTCCAGCACGCTGATCGACAGACTATCCGGCGCCACGCGGGAAATCGACGAGACCCTGGCCGCCCGCGCCGGCGAACTCACGACCTCGTTCGAGGGCAAGGCGCGGGCGCTCGACGAGACCCTGGCCGCCCGCTCCGGCG
>JBAWEN010000462.1:0-14925 GCA_049591215.1 Methylocystis sp.
TCGGGCGCTTGAGCGGCACGCCGGCGTCCATCAAGGCGAGCGAGGAGCCGCAAACCGTCGCCATGGAGGACGAGCCATTGGACTCGGTGATCTCGGAGACGACGCGCAGCGTGTAGGGGAACTCCGCGGGAGCCGGCAGAATCGGGCGGATGGCGCGCCAGGCGAGCTTGCCGTGGCCGATTTCGCGCCGGCCGGGCGAACCCATGCGGCCGGTCTCGCCGACCGAATAGGGAGGGAAGTTGTAGTGGAGCAGGAAGCGCTCCTTATAGGTTCCCTCGAGCGAATCGACGAATTGCTCGTCCTCGCCGGTGCCGAGCGTCGCCACCACCAGCGCCTGCGTCTCGCCGCGGGTGAACAGCGCCGAGCCATGCGCGCGCGGCAGCACGCCGACTTCCGACGAAATCGGCCGCACGGTCTTCACGTCGCGGCCGTCGATGCGAACGCCGTCGTCCAGAATATTCCAGCGTACCACCTTGGCCTGCAGATCGTGGAACGCCTCGGCGACCTGCTCCTTGGTGAATTTCGCTTCCCCGCCTTCGGGGAACAGCGCGGCGGTCACCTTCGCCTTCACGGCGTCGACGGCGGCGTAGCGCTCCTGCTTGACGGTGATCTTATAGGCTTGGCGCAACTCGCTCTCGGCGATCTGGTCGACGGCGGCGAAGACAGCGGCTTTATCAGGAGCGTCGAAGTCGCGCGGGTCCTTGGCGGCGCGCTCCGCGAGCCGGATGATCGCGTCGATCACCGGCTGGAAACCGCGATGGCCGGCCATGACGGCTTCGAGCATCGTATCCTCGGAAAGCTCCTTGGCCTCCGATTCGACCATCAGCACGGCCTCGCCAGTGCCCGCGACGACGAGATCGAGGATGGAGTTTTTCATTTCCTCGATGGTCGGATTGACCTTCAGCGCGCCATTGATATGGCCGACGCGGGCGGCGCCGATCGGGCCCATGAAAGGCACGCCGGACAGCGTTAGCGCGGCGGAGGCCGCGACCAGCGCGAGAATGTCGGGATCGCTTTCGAGATCGTGCGACAGCACGGTGACGATCACCTGCGTCTCGTTGCGGTAGCCGTCGGCGAACAGCGGACGGATCGGGCGGTCGATCAGGCGCGAGACCAGCGTCTCGCGCTCCGACGGGCGCCCCTCGCGCTTGAAATAGCCGCCGGGGATGCGGCCCGCCGCGAAGGCTTTTTCCTGATAATTGACGGTGAGCGGGAAAAAGTCCTGACCGGGCTTCGGCGCCTTGGCTGCGACGACGGTGGCGAGCAGGGTGGTTTCGCCCCAGCTGGCGAACACCGCCCCGTCGGCTTGCCTGGCGATCTTGCCGGTCTCGAACACGAGCTTGCGCCCGGCCCAATCGAGTTCTTCTCGGTGAACTTGGAACATATGTTGTCTTTCTCTCATGAGGCGAGCCAGTGGATCGTCATGAGCAAGACGGCGAGACGCCGCGCGGTTAAGATTAGAACCCCGATTGGGACTTAACGCTCGGCGTCCGGCGATCCTGCCCTGACGCGGTTCCGGCTCTCGATTGGTCGAACGGCCCATGCCGCCCTTCCAAGTTTGGAAGCTGGTATTTGCCGGCGGCGCTTCCATCTCCGCCATCAGCCGATCGCGAGTCCTTTGGAAAAAAGACTCGCGACCGTGAAACCAATCCCGACCGGGATTTCCTAAAGTCAAAAGGTCAGCGGCGGATGCCGAGACGCTCGATGAGGCTGCGGTAGCGGGGCTCGTCGCGCGTCTTGACGTAATCAAGCAGCTGACGACGCTGCGAAACCAGCTTCAACAGACCGCGACGCGAATGATTGTCCTTCGCATGCGTCTTGAAGTGCTCGGTCAGATTGGAGATGCGTTCGGTGAGAATCGCGACCTGAACCTCGGGAGAACCGGTATCTTCGGGTTTGGTCGCATATTCCTTGATGAGCGCTTGCTTGCGCTCGGCGGTGATCGACATCGGGAGATCCTTTTCTTTTTAAGGGTTTTCCAAGCAAGGCGGCCGGGCGCCGGGATGTCGTCCAGCGAGGTCGCGAGGCTTAAGCCGCGCCCGGCGGAATATCGAGCGCAGCCGGCTTATAGCATAACCCCCAAGATTGAACAGAGGCCGCGAAATCAGAAGCGAAGGACGCCGAGTTGAACCAGGCTCCAGGCTCCGTCTTATGCGATCGCACAACATTTCTCTCGCCGCGGCGCTGGACATGCCGCCCGCCATTTGTTATCCCCGCCCTCGTTCCGACGGCGGCGTGATCGACGCGCCTCCGCCGATGGACGGGCGCATAGCTCAGTTGGTAGAGCAGCTGACTCTTAATCAGCGGGTCCAAGGTTCGAGCCCTTGTGCGCCCACCATTTTTCCGGCAATCGCCGGACGGACGAAAGAAGCGCCGCTTCGGGCCGCCATAGCTCAGTTGGTTAGAGCGCTAGATTGTGGATCTAGAGGTCCCCCGTTCAAGCCGGGGTGGCGGTACCATTTGAAAACACAGTTTATAAAATTAAAATCGCAGGTTTAACAAAGATATTTTCGAACTCCCGCCATTACCAATTTTAGTCGCGACGCTCCGTCGCCGGATTCGCCCGCCCGCCATCGCTGGCCTCCAATCTCAAAGCGCGCACGCGCAAAAGTGGGCCTTCGAACGTCCGCGCCGCGCATCATGCGACGTCGAGTTTATCGGAGAACGGCAATGGGGCGGCCGTGAGGCTGAGGAAGCGCGACCGATCATGGAAAAGCCATTTCCCCGATATAGCGTTTGCACGTCGAGCGGTAGCCTTGCTCTCGCTTTCGGCGCTGCCCGGACAACACTCGCGTTGCAAAAAGGAAACGGGAATGAGCGATTACGTCGCGATGTTTTCGGCACTAGCGGGGTATGGCGCGTTTTTCTATTTTTTCTGGACGATGCAATAAGAAGGGGTGGCGGGCTCCGTATGCGCGCTCATCGTCGCGAACGGGCTAACGCCGCTTGCCGGCGCCGCTCGCGCGAACACGGTTGAGGAAGGCTCTCGCGCCCTCGTTCAGCGTCTCCCAGTTTTCGAGTTGCGCCGGCGGGAAGCGCAACTCCACATCGAGTCCGTCGACGCGAAACACAAAGAAGCACAACTCCGCGGACGCCGGGTCGTCGCTCGCCGGCTTCGGGCAGCGGGCGAAGAAATCCCGTCCGTCGGGGGGCGCGACGTAAAGCTGTTCGAGATCGTAAGGCGAGCCCTGCTCGAAGCGCCGCATCACCAGACCGCCGGGACCGGCGGCCGTTTCGGCCTCCAGAAAGCGGGCGTAAAGCTGCATCGGGCGATCCGCCGGATCGACGCCGTCGTCCTTCGGCGACACCGTGATAAAAACATTGTCGCGCGCGCGCTCCGTCAAGGCCTTGGGCGACAGCGCCCTTGCCGCCCGCGGCGAGAAGTCTGGAATCACCGCGACGAAGGCGAGGCGATCCTGGAAACCGCCGGCGGCCGTGGCCTCGTCGCGGGCATAGGCAGGCGCGAAGGCGAAGCGCGTGTCGCCGATATTGGCTTCGATCGTCGCGGTCGGCGAATCGGCGCCCGCTCGCAGCAGAGCATAGGCGCCGAGGCCGAGACAGGCGAGAAGCGCGAGGCAAGCGAGGAAAAGGCGCATTTATCTGATCGCGTCGCCGCTCATGGACATTTCAGCCGCGTGTCAACTTGTGACGCGCCAAACATCGCCCGTTTTGCAAGCCTGACCCTTCGCCTCTTTCGGACGCCCATCGATGAAGATTTTGTGGGTGTAGTCGCGGCAGCCGCCGGCGCCGTTTTCCGGTCCCGGCACGATGAAGCCATAGGCGCCGTGGTCGCCCTTCCACGCCTTGCGGGCGCCCGAATTCACCGCCTCGCTTTGCGCGGCGATGGCGATGGTCTTGTCCTTTTCGTCGAGGTCGCGGCCAACCGCCGTGCCGACCACGCCGGGCGCCGGAGGCTCGGGGGCGACAGCGACGGGCGCGCTCACAACCGGCGCGGGCTTCGAGGCATTGCAGGCGGCGAGGAAAAGCGTCGCCGTGACGACGCTGGCGGCGATCAATCTGACGCTCGGCATATTCGTTCCCTTAACGATTAACCATCGCATTCACGCGCCGTCATGCCGGATCGAAAGGCGCATGTCAAAACCCCGGCAGCCGCAGTTGCGCCCGCAGCCCGCCCTTGGCGCTATCGGCGAGGCGCAGCGATCCGCCATAGGCGGCGGCGAGATCGGTCACGATCGAGAGGCCAAGCCCCGAGCCGGGCTTGGTTTCGTCCAGGCGGCGGCCGCGCTGCGTCGCCGCCGCGCGCAGTTGCGGAGCGAGGCCAGGGCCGTCGTCCTCGATGGTGAACAGCAACAGTGCGCGCCCCGGCGCGCTTGACTCCGCCTCGCGCGTCACGGCGATGGAGACAGCCCCACTCGCCCATTTGCCGGCGTTGTCGAGCAGATTTCCGACCATCTCCTCGAGATCCTGGCGCTCGCCCAGAAACCACAATTCCTTTGCCGCCTCGCCCGAGAACGCCACGCCGCGCTCGGCGCATATCTTCGCGAAAGTGCGCAGCAAGGCGGCGACCACGGGCTCCACCCGCGTCGTGGAGCCGATGGCGCCCGCCCGCGCCGCCGCCCGCGCCCGATCGAGGTAAAAGGTGATCTGGTCGCGCATGACCGTCGCCTGCTCGCTCACTTTTTCGGCGAGCGGCGACGGCGCGGCGTCGGCCTCGTTGACGATCACGCTGAGCGGCGTCTTGAGCGCATGGGCGAGGTTGCCGACCTGGGTGCGGGCGCGCTCGACAATGTCGCGATTGGCGCCAATGAGCAGGTTCAGCTCGTCGACCAGCGGCGCGACTTCGATGGGATAGCGCCCGGAGATGCGTTCACGCGCGCCGCGCCTGATCTCCCCTAGCTCGCTTTCCAACATGCGCAACGGGCGTAGACCAAATCTCACCTGGAACGCGGCGGCGATGGCGAGCGCGATGGCGAGCAGCGCGAAGGCGATGGTGAGGGCGAAGCGAAAGCGGTCGATGTCGTGCTCGACCTCTTCGGCGTTGCCGGCGACCTGCACCAGATAAACGCCGGTGTCGCCCACGTCGATCACGCGCTCGACGATGCGCAGCAGGCGGCCATCCGGCCCCGGCGCTGTCCCGCGCCGCGCGCCGCCAGTCTCGGGAATGACCCCGAAATCCGCCAATTTGGGCAGTTGCGACGCGAACAGCGAGCGCGACGCCAGAATCTCGTGCTCTTCGTCGTCGGTCCGCGTGATCTGCCAATACCACCCGGAATTGGGCAGTTCGAATTGCGGCTCACCGAGCTGGCCGGGGCCGCGACCTTCCTCGCCTGGCTGCGACACATGAGCGACGATGGCGCGCAGATAGACTTCGAGCCTGCGTTCGAACACGTCTTCCGCGTTGCGCCGATAATATTGCGTCAGCAACAGGGAGGCGACCAGCAGCAGCAGGAAACTCAGCCCCGCGGCGGTGAAAAACAGCCGCCGGGCGATCGATCTCGTCGCGAAATCGAGAACGGGCATGGGCGCCGCCTATCCTTTCCCGCCCTCCTCCGGCGGCGCGGCGATATACCCCAGCCCACGCACCGTCTGGATCACCTCGACGCCCAGCTTTTTGCGCAGACGGCCGACGAAGACCTCGATCGTGTTCGAGTCGCGGTCGAAATCCTGATCGTAGAGATGCTCGATGATTTCGCTACGCGAAATCACGCGCCCGCCGTGATGCAAGAGATAGGCGAGCAGCCGATATTCGTGCGAGGTCAGCTTTATCGGAGCGCCATCGACGACGACGCGCCCGGACTTGGTGTCGAGCCGCACCGGCCCGCACACGATCTCACTGGTGGCGTGCCCGACGGCCCGACGCAGCAAGGCGCGGATTCGGGCCAGAACCTCCTCCATGTGGAAGGGCTTCGCCACGTAATCATCGGCGCCGGCGTCGAAACCCTGCACCTTGTCGCTCCATCGGTCGCGCGCCGTCAGGATCAACACCGGCATGACGCGCCCGGCGCGGCGCCATTCCTCGAGCACGGCGACGCCGTCCTTTTTCGGCAGGCCGATGTCGAGCACCACGGCGTCATAGGGCTCGGTGTCGCCGAGAAATTGCCCCTCCTCGCCATCATAGGCGCGATCGACCGCATAGCCCGCCTGCTGCAGAGCCGTGACGATCTGGCGGTTCAAATCCTTGTCGTCCTCCACTACAAGCAGCCGCAATGGATTCTCCTCCTTGGGGTTCGCCGCGTCAGTGATCCGGATGGTAAGGGCTCGGCTTGCCGCTCGCGGCGTCGACGAAAACCCTTATGACACGTCCGTCCCGCCGCAGCAGATTGATCTCGTAAAGAAACAGCTCGCCGATATGACAGAGCCGCGTCGATAGCGCGTCGGCCTGGTTGGCGCTGCTTTCGGCGCGCATCAGTGGAAAAGGCTCGGCGAGCCGATGCTGGACGATTTTCTGACGCGTTTGGGCGACCGAAAAACATTCAAGCCCGGGAGGGCCGCCCTCTTTGGCGCGGCCATCGGGCGGGAGCGGAAGCGGGGGCGCCTCTTCCCTGCCGCGACCGAAAGGCGCGAACGCTGGGCCCCCGTCCCTGGCCTGGGCGAGCGAAGCGAAAGGCAGCGCGAAGGCCACGCACAAGATTTTCGCCGTCCGCCGGATCATTCCCGCGCCTCCCAGAAACGAATGTCGAGCATATCGGCTGAACGCGAAATGAATAGTGCGAAATGGCGCGCGGCTAGCGCGCCCTTTTCGGCCATCGCTTCGGCCACAGCCGGATAAATTCGGGCAGATCGTCGGTGTCGACCTCGTCCTCGCCCGCCTCGACCCGCCCCTGGACCGACACGCCGGCGCGGTGCACGCTCTCGGGGTCGCCGCTCAAAAGCGGATGCCAGGACGGCAGGCTCTTGCCCTCAAAGCGCAGCCGGTATGCGCAGGTCGGCGGCAACCATTTGATTTGGGACAGCTTCTCCAGGGTCAGCCGCACGCAGTCCGGCACGATCTTCTTGCGGCCGGCGTAATCGCCGCAGCGGCAGGTCCCTTGATCCAAAAGCTTACAGGCGACGCTGGTGTGGTGAATGGCGCCCGTATCCTCGTCCTCGAGCTTAATCAGGCAACAACGCCCGCAGCCGTCGCAAAGCTTCTCCCATTGCGCCCGGGTCAAGTCTTCGAGCGGCTTTTCCCAAAAGGGCGCGGTGGTCTCTCCCTTGGGACGGGTTTCGGCCGATTGCGCCGCGGCGGCGCCATTTTCCATCATGCTCACAGTGTCTCTTATACCGCTCCCTGTTGGAAACCATAATCGCAATGAAGCCCACGGAAGCCATCGTCAAGATGGTTTAAAAAATGCTAATATCCCGGCGCAAGGAGTAATGGGCGGTCGCGCGGGAGTTTTTGGCCTTGTGGAAGCGTTTGGGTTCACTGCCGATCGTTAAGCGCCTTTCGCGCATGCTGCTGGCCGTCGACGCCATGATCGACTCCAGCATGTTCGACAGCGGCCGCAGATCGCGCGAGACGTACGAGAACTTCTCGGCCTTCATGGCGCGCTTCCATGTGTCGGGCATGAGCCGGATCGGAGTGGAAATCGCCTGCGAGACGCTCACGATGTCGGTTGGCGCCGGGATTTTGGCTCTGGCGCTAGCCTCCTCCGCGTTTCACATGACCAGCGAGAAGGACTGGCTCAAGCGGGCCGACCTCGCGGTGACTTTTTTGGACCGCTACGGCATCGAGGTCGGACAGCGCGGCATCAAGCACGACGACGCGGCGCCGCTCGAAGAGTATCCCGACTATCTCGTGAAGGCCGTGCTGGCCACCGAGGATCGGCGTTTTTATGAGCATTTCGGCATCGACGTGATCGGCACCGCGCGGGCGCTGACCGTCAACGCTCGCTCCTCGGGCGTGGTGCAGGGCGGCTCGTCGATCACCCAGCAACTCGCCAAAAATCTGTTTCTCTCCAACGAGCGGACGGTGACGCGCAAGATCAACGAGGCTTTTCTGGCGCTTTGGCTCGAGCATCATTTGACCAAGCGGGAAATTCTCAAACTCTATCTCGATCGGGTTTACATGGGCGGGGGCACCTTCGGCATTCAGGCGGCCGCGGAGTTCTATTTCGGCAAATCGGTGAAGGACGTGACGCTGGCCGAGGCGGCGATGCTGGCCGGCCTGTTCAAGGCGCCGACCAAATACGCCCCACACGTCAATCTCCCCGCCGCGCGCGCGCGGGCGAACGACGTGCTGAACAATCTGGTCGACGCCGGCTTCATGACCGCCAGCCAGATCGTTCCGGCGCAGCGCAATCCGGCCACTCCGGTGGCGCGCAAACAGGACTCGAGCCCTGACTGGTATCTCGATTACGCCTATGAGGAAGTGCAAAAACTCGCCGACTCGGGCAAGCTGGGCGAGGATCGCGTGCTAAACGTGCGGCTGGCGCTCGACTCCAACGTGCAGAAGCGCGCCAGCGAGGTGATCGAGGACAATCTGCGCGAGAGCGGTCACGCCTATCACGTCAAGCAAAGCGCGATGGTGGTGATGGAGCCGGACGGGGCGCTTCGAGCCATAGTCGGGGGGCGCGACTATGGCGCGAGCCAGTTCAATCGCGCGACCGAGGCGATGCGCCAGCCGGGCTCTTCCTTCAAGCCTTACGTCTATCTGACGGCCTTGATGACCGGCAAGTTCAAGCCCACCACCATCGTCGTCGACTCGCCGGTCTGCATCGGCAATTGGTGTCCGCACAATTACGGCGGCTCCTACGCCGGCTCGCTGCCGCTGGCCAATGCGCTGGCGCGTTCGCTGAACACCGTCGCCGTGAAGCTTTCCATCGCCATCGGCGACGGCAACCCCAAGGCGGGGCGCGCGAAAATCGTCCAGACCGCGCGGCGTCTCGGCATCACGGCGCCGTTGGAGGATACCCCGTCGTTGCCGATCGGCGCCGATGAGGTGATTTTGCTCGAACATGCCGCCGCCTACGCCGCCTTCGTGAATGGCGGCAAAAAGACACTCGCTTACACCGCCATGGAAATCGACAATCGTCACGGCGACCTTCTGTACAGGCATGATCGGGATGCGCCGCCGCAAGAGCAGGCGGTTCCGCTCGACAAGATCGTGGAACTCGGTTCGATGATGCGAAAGGTGGTCGAAGAAGGCACCGGCAGGGCGGCGCAGCTTGGCGATGGCAGAGAGGTGATCGGCAAGACCGGAACCACCAACGGCTTCAAGGACGCCTGGTTCTGCGGCTATTCGGGGGCGATGGGCGGCTGCGTGTGGTATGGTAACGACGACGGCGAACCGATGAACAATATGACCGGCGGCTCGCTTCCGGCTCGCACATGGCACGACGTCATGGCCTACGCCCATCAGGGCGTGCCGCTCAAGCACATCGTCGGCATGGCCCAGGCGCCCGTGGCGGAAGCCGCGGCCGGGGCCGGAACGCCGATCAAGCCGCTGGAGCCAGGCGCGCCGCAACGCCCCGCCACGCTGTCGAAAGGCGCGGTGGAGGCGTTGGGCTCGATCGAGACCAAAATAAAGACCCTCTCGCTTGGCAAGCGGGGCGACGCCTTCCAGGAGTTGGCGCCCTTGAGCCCGGCCCATTCGCACAGCGCCGCGGGAGGTTCCCGGACGCTTGGCGGCGCGGTAGAATGAAGCGCGGCGCGCCCTTTGGCGCTCCCTGAAATAATCGAGAAATTCATACCCTTGCGAGCGCCCTTCGATAAATATATGCGCGCCTTTTGGACGATGCTCTGCGGCCTCGCGCTCGGCTTCGGCGTCACGGTGGCGACGCTTAAGAGCGGCAGCGGCTTCGGCGCGCTTCGCGTCGGACCCTGGACTGCTTGGCCGCGCGTCGGCGGCCCGGAGATAGACCCTTACGCGCGCGCCGGTCTCGCCCGCCGAGGCGAGGCGCCGCTGGGCCGCGACGAGGGATTGGTGTTTGTCGCGAGCGCGGATTCGGCTGGCGGGCCGCTCGACGGCCGCTGCGACTATCGCGTCGCGGACCCGCTACCCGCCGCGCGCTATTGGACGCTTGGCCTCGCAAGCCCCTCGGGCGCGCCACTGGCCAATCCCGCCGAGCGACTTGGTTACACCTCGGCCGACATTGTTCGCCGTGAGGGCGGAGCCTTCGAGCTCGTCATCTCCCGTCATGCGCGTCCGGGCAATTGGCTGTCGCCGGGCGAGGCGAATTCCTTCGTGCTGGTGCTGCGCCTCTATGAAACGCCGCTCGACACCACCGCGCGCCTCGATCCGGCGCGCTTTCTGAAAATCGTCAAACTGGGCTGCGAATGAAGCTCGTGGATCGCGCGATCGGTCTTTTGCCTTGGGCCATGGCGGCGCTGCTGATCGCCGGCGTGGTGCATATTGTCTCGGTGCTGCTAATGCCCCTGGTCGCGCCGCGCCACGCTTACGCCCGCCTGGTGGAGGCCGCCAAATCGGACCGGCCGGCGAACGCCGACACCGCGCGAAACGGCGTGATGTTGTTCGACCCACCCGCGCCGGGTCCGCAGCTCCTGCCTTTCGAGGACCCGGCGATGGCGGAAGGCGTCTGCCTGTTCGATCTCGCCAAAGGCCCGCTGCGCCTGCGCGCCGACGTCGACGGCGAGGATTATCTCGGCCTGTCCTTCCATGACCCCTCCGGCGCGATTTTCCACTCGATAACCGACCGCGCGTCAAACAAGGGAAAGATCGACATCATCGTCGGCGACGCGCGCCAAATCGAAGAAATTGAAACAAGCGATTCCGACGAGACGCCGCCCCAGGAAACCCGCCTCACCGCGCCGTCGCCGTTGGGATTCGTGCTGATTCGGGCGCTCGCCAAGCGCCCTTCGGACTATGGGCGCGCGCGCGCCAGCGTGGAGGCGGTCAGCTGCGAGATCGAGGCGGAGCCTTAAAAGCGCTTCAACGAGGCCGCCGCCGCGAGCGACTCACTCCTTCGCGAAGGCCCTGGGCAGCGTCACGCGCGCGATCAGCCCGTGCGGCTCGTGATCGAGCAATTGCAACCCGCCGCCAACGTCTTCCACGAGCGAGCGCACGATCGACAGACCAAGCCCAAAGCCGCTGTGGTCGTTCATGTTGCGAGCCGGCTCGCCACGCACGAACGGCTCGAGCACGCGCTGCTTGTTTTCGGTCCGAATCCCCGGCCCGTCGTCGGCCACGTCGACGCGAATGACTTCGGGCGAGGGCTGGTCGAGCGTGATGACGACCTTTTTGGCGTAGGTCACCGCGTTCTCCACGAGATTGTTGAAAACGCGCTGCATTTCGGTGAGCGAGCCGAGGATGATCTGATGTTGCCCGCCGCGGTAGGTGACATCGTGGCCAAGATCGACGAATTGATCCGAAACCGTCTGGAGCACGCTGTCGAGATCGATGAGGCCGCGATCCGGCGCGCTTTTCGCGTCGCGCAAGTGCTGAAGATTTTTGTAAAGCATCGAATCCATCAGATCGGCGTCGTGCAGCATTTTCTCTTTCAGTTCGACGTCCGCGATGAATTCGGACCTGAGCCTTACCCTGGTGATGATGGTGCGCAGGTCGTGACTGATCGCGGCGAGCGCATGACTGCGCGCTTCGATCATCGCCTCGATCCGGCTCTGCATTCTGTTGAGCGCGCGCGTCAGATCGCGCACCTCGCGCGGTCCGGCCTCGGCGATCGGCCGCAGATGCGCGTTTTCGGCCGGATAGCGCTCGGCTTCGCGCGCCAGCTTGACCAGCGGCGCGACGACGGCGCTCGATATCCACGCGGTCAGAATGCTCACGCAAAGAAAAAAGAACAGCGCCGAGCGCTCCAGCAGCCGCATGGGCAGAGTAGGCGCGCCATTCTGCGTCGACGACATCGACGCCCATAGGGAGCGCCTCGGCTCCAGCGTCGTGGCCACGGCATAGCCGCCGTTTCGCAAGGCGACGACGACAGCCCCCCCACGCTTATCCGTCGCTTTCGACGCCGCCACGACGCGCGCGCCCGCCCATAGGCGTGACCGCAGCGCTTCGAGATCGGCGTTGGCCGCGCTGACGGCGGGAATATCGCCCGGTTGGTCCCGCACCGCGAAATTCGCCCAAGGCGCCGCCTTGCCGAGCGCCGCGAGGACATAGCTTCGCTCCGAAACAGGAGCGGCGTCGATCGCCAAAAGCGCGCTGGCGATGAATTCGCTGGGCTTGATGATCGGCGGGCGTCCGTCTGGATCGGTGAAATGTTGAATGGTCGTCAGCGTCAGATGAAACATGACGATCGCCGCCAGAATCAGCAGCGCGATCTGTCCCGCGAGATGATCGGGGCGCAATCGACGTAAAAAGGCCGTCATGATCGGGTCACCGGCGTCGTGAACATATATCCCTCCGACCGCACCGTCTGGATCAGCTTGGGGTTTTTCACGTCCGTCTCGATTTTTTGACGCAGACGGCTGATCAGCGTGTCGATGCTGCGTTCGAACGGCCCCGCCGTCGGGCCATGCGTCAAGCTGATCAATTGGTCGCGCGTCAGCACGCGGTTCGGATGTTCGCACAGCGCGTGCAAAAGATCGAATTCCGCGCCCGTCATCGCCACCTTCATGCCGACCGGCGCCACGACCTCGCGCGCCGCGAGGTCGACGCTCCAGCCGGAGAATTTATAAACCTGCCGCGCCGAACCGGCCTCGATCGGGTCCGCCGCGCTCGCGCGCCGCAGCACGGAGCGGATTCGCGCCAGCAATTCGCGGGGATTGAACGGCTTGGCGACATAATCGTCGGCGCCCATCTCGAGGCCGACGATCTTGTCGACGTCCTCGCCCTGCGCCGTGACGATAATGATCGGCAGATCTCTCTCGGCCCGCAACCTGCGGCAAATCGACAGTCCGTCCTCGCCGGGAAGATTTAAATCCAGGATCAGAAGATCGAAGTCGCGCACCGCCAGCGCGGCGTCCATCGCGGCGCCGTCCCTGACCACGACGACGTCGAACTGATTGGCCTTGAGATAGCGCGAAATCAAATCGCCGATTTCGGCGTCATCCTCCACCAGAAGAGTCGAAGCGGAATATTTCACGTTTCGTTCCTGATTGGCGCGTCCGCCCTCGACGGTGGATCCGCCCAGCGGTTGTCGCTCCGCGGTTTCCGGCTCAAGGCGCGTCATTGCATCGACCAGATAAAATAAAACAGCGACCCGTAAACTAAAAGCGCCAAAAACATCGCGAGGTAATCGCTCATCACCGTCTCCATTCGCGTCGCGAACTTGTCGCCCCTCGACCGGCCAGCCTCGGATCGCGAGCCCGTGCAAGGTTAAACTGTGTTAAGGAACTGCTGTTTCCTGGATTTGTCTCGACTGGCCAAAATGTCTCTGAAATGTGTCTAATGCGTCTGGAGGCAGAATTTGACTAAAATATCGCACGAAAACGCTCAGAGAAAAATTTAAGCCGCACAAGACGAACCGCCGAAATAAAAGAACGCCATTACTCATCGACTTAAACTAGATAGATGCGCGCGAAAGGAGCTATCGAAATTAAGCATACGGTATCGGCGTTGGCCCTTTGCCGCGTTCGGCGAGCCGTGAACTATCACTTCAACCGTGGTCGCCGGCTCCGGTCGTGGCTAAACACTGATCGGCGAGTCCGCGCGAGCCGCGCGCTGGCCTCCGGCTCGCGCCCGCCTCGGTCACGGACGCTCCTTCAATCGATCGAGATCGAAACCTTCCAGATCGCGCAGCAGTTCGATGAAGGCCGTGGCCCAATAATCCGCGGCCGCCGCGCCTTTTTCCGCCGTGGCCTTGGCGGCGTCGCCCATCGCGCCAGCAGGCGAGAGATCCTGCGCCATCCAGCCGAACCCCGCCGGGCGGTCGGCGCGAAGCCATGCGAAGTCGCGCTCGAAGTCGCGGCTCGCCGGCATAAAGTTCTTCGCCCGCGCCATCTCCACCAGTTCGGGCCGAAAAGCCAGCATCAGCGAAGTCTCGACCTCCCCGCCGTGAATGCCGTGCTTCAGTTCGTCGGCTCCGAACAATCCGTCGGGATAGCCAAAGCGCGCGAAAGAGCAGGTCGCCGCGAGGACGCTGTGACGTGCGCGCAGTTCCAGCGCCGCTTGCGCGATTAGCGGCGAATTGCCGCCATGCGAATTGAGCAGCAGCAATTTTCGCGCGCCGGCGGCGATGGCGCCTTCGACGACCTCCGTGAGCATTGCGAAGGCGGTGGACGGAGAAAAGCTCAGCGTGCCCGGAAAATCGCGATGTTCGACCGAGACGCCGACGCTCTGGATCGGCAGGAACAGCACATCGATGTCGTCTGGCAGGCGCGGGACGATACGGTCGATGCAGCCCTGCATGATCTGCGCGTCTACCCCGACGGGCAGATGCGGCCCATGCTGCTCCACCGCCGCGATCGGCGCGACCACGATGACGCGCTCCCAGTCGAGAGCCGCGAATTCGCGTGTGGTGAGGTCGATCCAGAAACGTGAGGACAACATGAAGCCGTTCTAGCGGGTTTACGCGCGAAGCGCCAAATATTCGAAGCGGCCCGGCTGGCCGGGCGCCGCGCCGCGGGCTAAACATGCGCGCCCAATGCCAGGAGGTCGCCCCATGTCCGCGCAAGATCCGACGCCGCGAGACCCCGATGCCCGCGGCTTGCTGTTCGCCGGCCTCTGCATCGCGGCGGGGGCCATCGCGATGGAGGTCTTCACGCGCGGCGCCATCGCGGCTCGGGTCAAGAACGACTCCAGCCCGGTCTGCGAGGCGGACGAGCGGATCGAGGCGTTTTTGCTGACAGAGCTGTCCAGCCGCCTGCCCGGTCTCCCGCTCATCGCCGAGGAGCGCGCCGCGCGCGGCGAGACGCCCGCGCAAACCGGGGCCTTTCTACTGATCGACCCGCTCGACGGCACGCGCGAATTTCTCGCGCGCCGGCCCGAGTTCACGGTCAACATCGCGCTCGTCGAGAACGGCGCGCCGAGGGCCGGCGCCGTCTACGCCCCGGCGCTCGGCCGGCTGTGGTTTGGCGGCGAGACCGCTTGGCGGGCTGACGTCCGCGTCGGCGCCGCCCTGCCCG
>JBAWEN010000463.1:0-2259 GCA_049591215.1 Methylocystis sp.
TGCATGTGATAGCCGCGCTTGAATGCGAGCGGAAAATCATAGCCCAGCTCGCGAAAAATCAGATCGGACCAGGGGCCGAGCGAGACGACGAGATCGCGGGCGTTGACGTGGCCCTCATGCGTGTCGACGCTCCAGCGCCCGTCCGCCGCCTCCTGCAACGAATGGGCGTCGCCGGTGACAAAGCGCCCGCCGCGCCGCTTGAACAGTTCGGCATAGGCTTGCGCCAGGCGGCTCGGATCATCGACCGAGGCGGCGTCGAGATAATGCACGCCGCCGACCGCGCCGATCAAATGCGGTTCTCGCGCGGCGAGAGCGTCCGCGTCCAGCGTGTCGATGTTGAGACCGAACTCCCTCAGCCTTTGCGCGTCGGCCGCGCCGGCGGCCATGGTTTTCGCCGAGCGATAGAGCTTGATCCAGCCGGTCTTGCGCAAGAGATCGCCGACGCCCGCCGCCTCGATCAGCGCCTCGTGCTCGATAAGGCAGTGCTGGATCAACGGCCGCAGCGCGGCGCTGTTTTTCGCGGCGCGATCCGGCGCGCTTTCCTTAAAATAACGCCACAGCCAGGGCGCGACGCCGGGCAGCGCCGAGAGGTGATAATGCGCCTCGGGCAATAGGTTAAGCGCGTAGAGCGCGAGCTTTTTCGGATCGCGCGGAAAGAGATAGGGGAACATCGAGGCCCGCTCGATCAGGCCGGCGTTGCCAAAACTCGTCTCCAGCCCCGCCGCGCCGTGGCGGTCGATCAACACCACGTCGCGCCCGCGCGCCTGAAGATGCAGCGCGGCCGAAACACCCACCATCCCGGCGCCGAGAATCGCGACATCCGCGCTATGCATGAAACTCTCCCAAGGCTTCGAATCCAAGCATCATATGGCTTTTATCGCCGCGCCGCGCCATGCGTGATCGCGGAGCTTTCGATATTTCGCGTTCAATCGGATATGCTTTCGTCGAGGGGCATGAGTCGCGGCATGGGCAAACCGACATTCTACGAATTTTTCGCCGGCGGCGGCATGGCGCGGGCCGGACTCGGCTCCTCCTGGAAGTGCTTGTTCGCCAATGATTTCGACCGCAAAAAGGGCGAGACCTATCGCGCCAATTGGGGGGCTGAAGCGCTGCTTGTCGGCGACGTGCGGACGCTGGAAACCAAGCAATTGCCGGGCCATGCCGATCTTATTTGGGCCTCGTTCCCGTGCCAGGATCTTTCGCTCGCCGGGGCGGGAGCGGGCCTCGCCGGCGCGCGCAGCGGGACTTTCTGGCCGTTTTTCGACCTCGTGAAAAAACTTCGCGCCGAGGGGCGCGGCCCGAAACTGCTGGTTTTGGAGAATGTTTGCGGCGCGCTAACCTCGCATGGCGGCAAGGATTTTTCCGCCATCTGCGACGCGCTGGCGGACGAGGGATACAATTTCGGCGCGCTTGTCATCGACGCCGCGCTGTTTTTGCCGCAATCGCGTCCGAGACTGTTTATCGTCGCGGTCCGCGAGGATGTCGCGGCGCCTTCGGACTTAATCGGGCAGGGGGCGCCCTCGCCGTTTTACACGCCTGGGTTGCTCGCCGCCCACGCGCATTTACGCGCACAAACGCGCATGAATTGGCGCTGGTGGCGCATCGCCGCGCCTCCAAAGCGCAACCTCTCCCTGGCCGAAATTATCGAGGATGAGCCCACGGGAGTCGCCTGGCGTACTCCCGAGGAGACCGCGGGGCTGATCGCCAAAATGAGCGAGATAAATCTTGCGCGAATCGCGGAGGCGAAAAAAGCCGACCGCAAAATGGTCGGGACAGCCTACCGGCGCACCCGCTATACTTCAACCGGCGAAAAAATACAGCGGGCCGAGGCGCGCTTCGACAATATAGCCGGCTGCCTGCGCACGCCCGCTGGCGGATCGAGCCGGCAATTCGTGCTGATCGTCGAAAAAAATCGGGTGCGCTCGCGCCTTATTTCGGCGCGCGAAACAGCGCGGCTGATGGGGCTTTGCGAGGATTATATTTTGCCGAGAAATTATAATGAGGCCTATCACTTGACGGGTGACGGCGTCGTCGTTCCCGCCGTGCGGCACATAGCGGCGCATCTGCTGGAGCCATTGCTGCGCGGCGCGAGGCTGCGCGCGGCGGCGTGAGCGGCGAAGACCCACCAAAGCGCTCCGCCACCATGCGGGCGGTGAAATCCCGCGACACGACTCCCGAACTCGCCGTTCGCGCGCTGCTGCGGCGTTTCGCGCCGTCCTATCGGCTGCACCGCAAGGATTTGCCGGGAAACCCTGACAT
>JBAWEN010000464.1:0-1915 GCA_049591215.1 Methylocystis sp.
GGCTCGCCCCGGCCGGCGGCGTCGCGGCGCGGCATGCGGATCAGCTCGTGCGGGCCGACGATGGTGGCGTCGTCCGGCCCGGCGTTTTGGTTCGCCGGTCCCGCGCCTTCGGCGTTGTTTTTGTCCTGGCGGCAGGGGTCCATGTGAAAGCGTCCTGTTACGGCGACATCGATACAATTTAAAATAACTCGCGCAAGCTGAACGCCGCCCCAACAGATTAGGTTAAAAAATTGTCAATAAATTTGATGTTTCCATGCTTTAACGCAAAGTTAAAATGCTTGGGCAAGTTCCAGCCGCGAAAATCCGTCAATTTTCGCGGCGCTTGCCCGAGCGCCCGGCGGCGCGTAGTTCTGGGCGCGGTTGTCCGGCGGGCGGACGGCGGAAACGGGCGACGATGGCCGAACTCGATCTTCTCTCCAGATTACTTCACCGCGACGGCCTAATGCTCGTCATCGACAAGCCCGCCGGGCTGCCGGTGCATCGCGGGCCGAAGGGCGGCGACAATCTGGAGGATTGTTTCGGTCAACTGCGCTTCGGGCTGCCGCGCGCGCCGGCGCTGGCCCACCGGCTCGACAAGGACACGTCCGGCTGTCTCGTGCTCGGACGGCACCGCAAGGCGCTGGAGCGTCTCGGCAATCTGTTCAAGGGCGGCCGGGTCCAAAAGACCTATTGGGCGGTCGTCGAGGGCGCGCCCCTGGACGAGAGCGGCGAGATCGACCTGGCGCTGGGGCGGCTCGATGCGACGCGGGGCTGGTGGATGCGGGTCGACCCGCTGGGGCTCCCCGCCCGAACCAGTTGGCGCGTCGTCGGCCGCGGCGTCGACGCCGAGGGCCGCGAATTGGCGCTGCTGGAACTGAAGCCCCACACCGGCCGCACCCATCAATTGCGCGTGCACATGCAGGCGATGGGGTGGCCCATATTGGGCGATCCGATTTATGGAACGGGCCTGAGGGCGGGCTCGCCGCCGCTGCATCTCCATGCGCGCGGCGTGAGCATTCCAATGCGGGACGGAAAGCCGGCGGTCGAGGTGGAGGCGCCGGCGCCTTCGCATATGATCGCGGCGATGGCGGCCTGCGGGGGCTGAGCGCTTTCCGACCGGACGGAATCGTCCGGTCGATAAGAAATCGCTTAAAAAGAGGCAATTGGATGCAAAACCGCGCGCTTAGAGGATGTTTGATCGCTCTTTGCTTTTTGGCGGCATTCCCGGCTGTATCACAGCAGACTCGATGGCATCCCCCGGAAAAGTTCCCGGAACAGAGCCAGGATACCAACCAGAAACAACCCCCATCCGAGCCAGATAAACGCGGAACGCCTGAGACCCCGCTTGTCGTAAAGACCGTCCTGCCAGAAAAGAGCCCAGAAGAATCCGCCAATGACGCAAGGGAGCGCAATGACAAGCGCTGGTATGATAGTGCGACGCTCATAATCGCCATCTCCACGCTGATTATTTTGGCCGTTCAAGCTGGCGTCTTTTGGGTTCAAGCCGATAGACTCAAGCAAACAATTAGAAAAATGGATGAAATCGCATCGGGTCAAACTGAGGACATGGCCGAAACTATCAGGCAATCCAGCCGATCTGCTACCGCAATAGAAGTCGTTGCAAGCGGAATATCTAAGACCGTCACCAAAAGCGAACAAATTTTTGATATACAGAAGACATTTTGGGATGAGCAAATAGACGTATTCAGCGCCATCTCCGAGAGAAGCAAATACATAACGGCCGCTATTGTAGTAGGCGTGGCGATAGCCGGTGGGACAGCCTTTGTTGTATATACTCAATCGCAACAAACTAATAAGCTCATAGAGATTTACAACAGGCTGGCGGATGCGACTGAGGACGCTCAAAGGGCGTGGATTGGCCCAAGTGGCGTAACAATGGAAGTCCCGAGCATCGACCAACCAATAAAGGCAATAG
>JBAWEN010000465.1:0-2233 GCA_049591215.1 Methylocystis sp.
ACGCTCGGAAGCTCGTCGATGGAAGCGTATTGTCGATTCATGCACATGACACGATGACGCTCCCTTGCGCGAGGATGCTCAGGAAAACAATAGCGACGACAGTTTCCGCCGCGCGCTCGCGGTGGACTTGTCGGTCGGCCCCCAGGCTTCGAAGAACTGCACGAGCTGTTTGCGCGCACCGTCTTCGTTCCAACTACGGTCGCGCCGGACGATTTCAAGGAGCGCCGCGGCGGCTTCTTCGCGCAGCCCCTTCGCGTTCAGCACAAGAGCGAGATCGAACAGCGCCTGCGCGTCGTCGGGGTTGGCGGCGGCGCGCCGCCGCAATGCGTCGACCTCATCGAGCGCGCTCGCGCGCAAGGCGTTTTCCAGCGCCGCCGCCGCTCCGGCGACGGAAGCGTCGCGGCGCAGCGCCTCGGGCGCCCCGGCCAGCAACGCTTGCGCATCTTCGAGGCGGCCGTTGTCGGTATAGAGCCGAAGCAATTCGGCGAAGGCCCTGGGCTGGGGCGGCTCCAGGCTGGCGAGTTCGATCAGCAGCGCCTCGGCGCCGGAGAAATCCCCGGCTTCCAGCAACTCCTCGACAACCCGATAGGCGTCCGCCTCCGCTTCGATCGGCCCGACCAGCCGCTCCAGAAAACCCTTGATCTGGCTGTCCGGCAACAGGCCGACAAAGCCGTCGGCGGGCCGTCCGCGCTGGAACGCGACCACCGCCGGAATCGATTTGACGCCGAGCTGAGCCGCGATTTCCGGCTCTTCGTCAACGTTCAGCTTGACCAGTCGAACCTTGCCGGCGGTCGCCTTGACCAGTCGCTCCAAGCTGGGCTCGAGCTGGCGGCAGGGACCGCACCAGGGCGCCCAAAAGTCGACGAGCACAACGCGGCGCATCGAAGCTTCCAGCACATCGGCGCGAAATCGCGCGCTCGTCGTCTCAATGGGCGCGTCGTCCGCCGCGTCACTGGCGGGATTCGTTGAAAAATCGCTGAAACTCATGGCTTCGCCTCCAGTCGCGCCGCGGCCGCGGGCGGCGCCTAATCGCGCGCAAAGGTCAGATAGACGGGTTTTCGTCCCGCCGCTATCGCCTTGCCCTCATATTTCGTCCGCGTCCATCCTTCCCAGGGCTGGAGCCAGTCGGCGGCGCGCTGCGCCGTCCAACGGAAATCCGCCGAGGCGCGCAGCCGCGCGAGCGTCCAGGCGGCGTAGTCGTCGATGTCGGTGGCGAAGCGCAGTTGCGCGCCGCCGCGCATGACCCGCGCCAAACGGGCGAGCGTGTCGGCGGAGACGAATCGGCGCTTGCGCTGGCGGCGCTTCGGCCAGGGGTCGGGGTAAAACAGATAGACCCGCGCCAGACTGGCGTCCGGCAGCCGGTCGATGACCTCAACGGCGTCGCCGCCATGCAGACGGATGTTTTCCAGGCCGCGCCGCTCGATCAGCGACAGCAGGCGGGCCATGCCGTTAACGAAGGGTTCGCATCCGATGAAGCCGACGTCGGGCTCGAGCGCGGCCGCCTCGATCAGATGCTCGCCGCCGCCAAAGCCGATCTCGAGCCGCGTCTCGCGAACCGGGGCGCCAAACAGCGCCGCCGGATCGTCGATGGGCTTGGCGAGATCGAGAGCCAGCCTGGGCAGCAGCTCGCCGATCAGCTCGGTCTGATGCTTGCGCAGCGCCTTGCCCTTGGCGCGCCCGTAGAGACGCCGGGATACGACTTCGCTCTCGCTCCCCGCATCGTCGATCAGGAGAAGTGAGCCTTTAGCTTGTCGGCGAGGTCGGTCTTCTCCCAGGAGAATCCGCCGTCGGCGTCGGGCGCGCGGCCGAAATGGCCATAGGCCGAGGTTCGCGCGTAGATCGGCTTGTTGAGTTGCAGATGCTCGCGAATGCCGCGCGGGGACAGCCGCATGATCTGGGGCAGCACGGCTTCCAGTTGGTCTTCGGGGACGTGCCCCGTGCCGTGCAGATCGACATAGATCGACAGCGGCTCGGCGACGCCGATGGCGTAGGCCAACTGGATCGTGGCGCGGTCGGCGAGCCCGGCCGCGACCACATTCTTGGCGAGATAGCGCGCCGCATAGGCGGCGGAGCGGTCGACCTTGGTCGGATCCTTGCCGGAGAAGGCGCCGCCGCCGTGCGGCGCCGCGCCGCCATAGGTGTCGACGATGATCTTGCGCCCGGTGAGGCCGGTGTCGCCGTCGGGGCCGCCGATGACGAATTTTCCGGTCGGATTGACGTGCCAGGCGGTTTC
>JBAWEN010000466.1:0-4257 GCA_049591215.1 Methylocystis sp.
CAATCGCAATCTTTGCCTTGGCCGACGGCGCGCGCGGTTGGGGAGCGTTCCAGCTTCGCGCCCGGATCTGGCGTCATGCTCGGCCAAACCCTGAAATTCGCGGCCATCGCCGTTTTTTGCGCGATGATTCTCACGCAAGTCGTGGTGAAGCCGTCGAGCGGGACGAACGACGCCAAGGACGCCGCGCCGACGACGGAAGTCGCGGCCGCGGCCCCACCGCGGGTCGGGGCCTTGGCGGCGACATCGGCGCCGATCTACGCGCCGGTTTCGGCGCTGGACGAATATCGCATTCCCGCCAACGCGCAGGGTCATTACGTGACCGACGTTTTCGTCAACGGACAAGCGCTGAAAATGGTGGTCGACACGGGCGCGACGATGGTCGCGCTCAGAAACGAGGACGCGGCGGCGCTGGGTGTTTTCCCATTGCCGTCCGATTTCACCATTCCGATCAACACGGCGAACGGGATCGCTCACGCGGCGCCGGTGAAACTGCGTGAAGTCCAGATCGGCTCCATGCAGATCTATGACGTCGACGCCATCGTGGCGGAGCGCGGCGTGATGAACATCAGCCTGCTCGGCATGACTTTTCTGTCGCGTCTGTCGAAAGTGGAAATGGCGTCCGGATCGCTATTGCTGCGCAGATAGGCTTTCCCAAGCCTCTTCCTCGGCCGTTATTTGATCGGTTCGGCGTAAGCTTCCGCCGCCGGAGGCAGTTGGGTTTCGACATCCTGATAACGGCTGACGCGGCTGCCCATCATGTGCTCGAAGGCTTCGTGCACTTCGCTGACCGAGCGATCCTTCATCCCGCGGCCCAGGCGCTCATAAAATATCGTCTTGTTGGCCCGTGCTGGCTTTGGCAGCAGCCGCGCCGCCGACGCCTGCGGTTCGGCGTCCAATTTCGTCATGAAGCGCTCCGCGTCCTCGGGGCCGAGGAAATGAATGAGATAGGTTTCGCCGGCGGTGAGCGAGCGGCCCAGGTGTTCGGAGATTTTGGCGCCGTCTTGCTTGAGCATCTCCGCCGCCAAAACTGCGGAAAGATAGGGATCGTCGCGCAACTGCAGTATTTCGGCGCGCTTTCGCGGCGCGATCACCGGATGCTCGTTCTCGCCTTGGATCGACTTGGCCTCTTCCTCGCGCCCATAACGCCAGCCAAAGGATCTCAGAGCCTTCAGCCAAGTCGACTCGACGAACTGGAACAATCCGCTGGCCGAGGATGTGCTCGCCTTGGCGCTGGACGCGAAGCTCGACTCCTTGTCGGCGATGCTCATGAGCAAAGCTGGGTCCGAACCGGTCGTCCGGGCGGCCTTCACGACGCGCTCGACGATCGAGCGCTGAACCCGCATCGCGCCGAAGCGCATCGTGCCGGGGCTGTCGCCGTGATCTCCCGGCGCCAGTCGCCGCGCCCAGGTGAGGGCCGCCTGATCGAGCGAGAAATCGGAATCGAGCGGAAAACTGTCATCCTGGGAGAGAATCTGAGTCGGCGAAGGGGCGCGGGCAAGACGGGGCGTCGACGGGGCGGGTTTCGCGACTTCCGTGCGCTCCCCGGTCGCCGCGATGACGAAAACGCCGGCGAGCAAGCCCGCGACGGACAGCGCGCGCGCCAGTGGGGGCAACACCGTCATCCCCCATTCGCCCGACCAGCGCGGAAGCGTGAATTTCAGGGAGGTGCGCCGATTACGCAAGATCTCGAACGGTGTCGCGTAAGTTCCCGGATAATCGGCGTCCAATAAACTCATGCGGGAGAGCCTTTGCTTCTCTGAAGGAATGGTTGCAAAAGCAATCTATCGACAGGAAGCGGCTAAAAATCGACGGAGCGCGCCGCGCCGCAGCCTTAATTCGTGAGCGCGGCCTTTGCTAGGCGTGGGCTAGAGAAGCGCGGCGTTTGAGGGAGCCGAGCCAACAGCGACGCTTTGGCCGTGTCACAAAAGCGCCATCAAGGCCGACGCGGACGTCGGGTTTTAAAACGGCGAGAGGCTCGAAATATTCGACATGGCGCCCATCATGCTGCGCACCAGATTGGATTCGGCGCCGGCGGTTGGCGTCTGGCGGGTGACGAAGTCGATCGGCTTGCCGTCTTCGAGACCATAATCGGCGATGCGCTTGACCTTTTTTTCCTTGTCGAAGTAGACCGCGACAACATGTTGGTCGGTAATCTTGGCCGGCATGAAGGCGAGGTCGCGTTCGGTGCGTTGGCTGACGTAATACCAGGCGTCGCCGCCAACCGTCGAGGTCGTCGAAGGCGTGCCGAGCGTCTGAAGAACCTGCGGCGCGGGAGTGCCCGGCTTCACTTGCTCGACTCTGCGCTGATCGAACACGGCGCCGCGATTGATCACGCCGTCGTAGCCGAGACATCCCGCAAGCCCCGCCGAGAGCAAAGCGGCGGCGGTCAGCCGGAGGCGGATGCCGGTGAACGCCATACGTCGGGAAACAACACGCAAGACGGACGCCGTCATTTTAGTCTCCGCTGTTTTAAAATTTAGACGACCCCAGATCGCAACGCGCGTCGCCGGTAGATCTTCTTTAAGGCATGCCTATCCTTGGCGGATAGCGAAAGCAAGCTGTTCATCGGTCCACTTGGCAAGACCAATCTCGCGCGAAGCTGGTTCGCGCGAACGTCATCGCTGGCGCTAAACAGCAAATGGCTTTAATTTATGGCGAAGCGGGGGCGAGAGGCCGGCGAAAAGCTCGCGGGAGAGTTCTCGTTCCGCGCCGGCTCGGAAGGCGAGGATCGCGCGATGAATAAAGACGATGCTCACGAAGCTTGGCCGCTTCCCTTTTCGCGGCCCTTGCATGCCGCCGCCGTTCCCGCGGAGGGATTGGATGTTGTTCTGCGGCCCAACGCCGAGGAATGCGCGGCGCTGGCGCAAGAGAACGATTTGCGCGCGCTGACCGCGCTCGAAGCCCGCTTTCATGTCGCGCGCCGCGGGTCTGACGGACTGGAGGTTTCCGGTCATTTGCTGGCGAAGGTTCGTCAGACTTGCGTCGTCACGCTGGAGGATTTCGACGCGGAAGTCGACGCGCCCGTGCATCTGTGTTTCGCGCCGCCGCCCGGTCAGGGCAAAGGCGCGAGCGCCGCGCCGCGCCGCGCCGCCAAGAAAAGCGAGCGCTGGAAAGAGCATGTCGAAGATGAGCCCGCGCCGGCGCGGATTGTCGATCTCGAAGAAGACGCGCCGGACCCGTTGATCGCGGGCGCGATCGATCTTGGCGCCATTGTCGGCGAATTCCTGACGCTTGGACTAGATCCCTATCCACGCAAACCCGACGCGAAGTTCAGCGAGCCGGCGCCTGGCGGGGAGGAGGACAGCCCCTTCGCGGTGCTGCGGCATGGGGGACGAAAGTCCTCCCAAGGCGACGGTCCCTAGGGGGCGGGCTCCCGTTTCGCGACAAATGCTCTTGCGCTGGCGACTGGCAAATGGCAAGTCACGCCCCATAAAGACGACGTAAAGGCCAGGGGCGCCCATGCCGCGCGGCTGGAGCGGCGCTAAGTCTGGCCACAAGATCGCGACTACGCTCGACCATCAAGCCCTGGCGCGGCGGGAGAGGGTTTTACGCGGGGCCGTGGCGGCATTCGGGAGTTTGAGACGACGATGGCCCCACCGGTTCGGATCGCGCTCGACGCGATGGGCGGCGATTTTGGTCCCGCCGCGACCATCGCTGGAGCGGCTCTGGCGCTCCAACGTCGTCCCGACACGTTTTTCCTGCTGTTCGGCGATGGGACGGCGATCTCGGCCGAGCTGGCCGCCTTTCCCGCGCTCGCGGAGCGTTCGGAGGTGCGGCACGCCGCCGTGTCGATCCGCATGGACGAGAAGCCCAGCGTCGCGCTGCGCCAGGGACGCCGCGTTTCCTCGATGTGGATGGCCATAGAGGCGGTCAAGAAGGGCGAGGCGGACGCGGCGGTTTCGGCCGGCAATACCGGCGCGCTGATGGCGATGGCGAAAATCTGCCTGCGCACTCTTCCCGGCATTGACCGACCGGCCTTGGCCGCGCTTTGGCCGACCCAACGCGGCCAGTCGGTCGTGCTCGACCTCGGCGCTTCGGTCGGCGCGGACGCTCGGCATCTCGTCGATCTCGCGATCATGGGTTCGGCGATGGCGCGCATCATTTTGCACGTCGAGCGGCCGACGGTCGGCCTGCTCAATGTCGGCACCGAGGAAATCAAGGGCGTCGAGGAGGTCAAGGCCGCCTCGAAACTCTTGAAGGACGCGCGACTGCCCAATCTCGACTATCAAGGCTTCGTCGAGGGCGACAGTATCGGCC
>JBAWEN010000467.1:0-7082 GCA_049591215.1 Methylocystis sp.
CCGAAGGTCCATGCAACCTCGAAAGGCGCGGTCTTGCCGTCGCGCCCTTCCGTTTCGACGATGAAACGGTCGCCGTCGCGCAGAAACCGACCCTTCGACCCGTGGCTCTCGATGGAAACGTTTTTGAAGTCGCCGAGCACTGTTGCCGGCGTCGCCACGGCCAGGGCGGCGGCGTGATGAGAGCTTCGCCAAGCCTCCGATTGCGCGGAGTGACAGCTGGCGCAGGCCGCGGAGCCGACATAGCTCGCCTCGGCGGCGCGCCCTTTCACGGCATGGAACAACAGGCAAGCCGCCAGGATCAGTAACAAGGCGTTCACGCACGATTCGCGCGTGGCCGCGCGACGAACGACCGTCGCGACGAAATTTTTGATCGCGGCGTTAAAGTTGAGCATGTAGCCTCGTGGAAATGATGAACGCGGACGCGATACCGCCGCCCGCTCGGGCGCCGCGCGATGGGGCGCCTTCGCGAGCGGCCGCGCCCCTGTTCCGAGAGTCCCCCTCGTCACCGGAGCGCGCCTTAAAACCCCTTTAAGAGATAGGGTCAGTCCTTCTTGGCCTTGAGAATAAAGTCGATCGCCTGGATGACCTTCTTGTCCTGGTGGTCCTTGCAATAGACGATAACTTCGTGAATCCCTTCCTTGACGCGGTCGACCTTGATCGCGTGCTTCTTCGCAAGGCCGTTGTACCACCCGCTATACCATATGCCGAGGAAGTCGGCGTCTTCCTGAAAGGTCCCGGCGAGCTGAGCGCAGGTCAGCTTCTGCACATCGATATAGCCCTTGGCGTCCGCATAGGCGGACAAGGCTGTCTGGGCGCTCGCGGCGACTGGAGACATTGCGAACGCGAAGCCGGCGGCGATCAGAAGTTTACGCATGTTTTCTTCCCTTGGCGATTGACGGATTCGGATCGGGCGATCAACTCAAACCAATTTGCTTAATTCTGAAGCGGAACAACCGACCGCGTTTCCGGCGGCGGGAGCCACTTGGCTCCGACTATCGAACGCGATCAATCGCGCTGGAACGGCCCTTTCAGCCTTTCCATGACCTGATCGATCGAGAAGCTCGCCGGTCTCTGCCGCGGCGGATAGTCCTTGAACGACGCCAGGAATTTCCCAACATAGGTCTGCGCCGGAAGCGCGATAAAGGCGTGATCCAGGAACCAGTCGTAGTAGGTGTTCGACGTGATCGTCGCGCGCTCGTATGGATCGAGACGGAGGTTGAAGATCAACGGCACGCGCAGCATGGTGAATGGCTCGATCCAGACCGCCAAGGTGCCGGGGGTCTTTTGTTCGGCGAAGATCAGCTTCCAATTGTCGAAACGCAGCGCCGTCAGATCGCCATCATCGGAGAAGTAGAAAAACTCCTTGCGCGGACTCTTGGCTTCCTGGCCGGTCAAATACGGCAATAGGTTGTAGCCGTCGAGATGGACCTTGAAATTCGTTTTCCCGGCCTTGTAGCCCTTGAGGAGTTTTTCCTTGATGTCCGGCACGCCGGCGGCCGCGAGCAGAGTCGGCATCCAGTCAAGATGCGAGACGATCTCGTTGGAAACGGAACCTGGCTTGATCTTGCCAGGCCAGCGGACCATGGCGGGCACGCGATAGGCGCCCTCCCAATTCGTGTTCTTCTCATTGCGGAACGGCGTCATCGCCGCGTCCGGCCAGGAATTCATATGCGGGCCGTTGTCGGTCGAATACATCACGATCGTGTTGTCGTCGATCCCAAGCTCCTTGATCTTGTCGAGAACGGTCCCGACGTTCTTGTCCTGATCGATCATCACGTCGGCGTAAGGCCCCATCCAACGTCCCGATTGGCCGACGCTCTCCGGCTTTGGATGGGTGCGGAAGTGCATATGGGTGAAGTTCACCCAAAGAAAGACCGGCTTGCCGGCCTTCACCTGCTTTTCAAGAAACTCCACCGAGCGAGCGGCGATGTCGTCGTCGATGGTCTCCATCCGCTTCTTGGTGAGCGGGCCGGTATCCTCGATCTTTTGTTTGCCGTCGGGCAGCGCGAAACTGTGGATCACGCCGCGGGGACCGAAATTTTTACGAAAATTAGGAAATTCCGGGTCATCGGCTTTCGGATAATCGGGGAGTTCCGGCTCCTCCTCCGCGTTAAGGTGGTAGAGATTTCCATAGAACTCATCGAAGCCATGCGCGGTCGGCAGAAACTCGTCCTTATCGCCAAGGTGATTCTTGCCGAATTGGCCCGTCGCGTAGCCCTGCGTCTTAAGAAGCTCCGCGATCGTCGGGTCTTCCTTTTGCAATCCGAGATCGGCGCCCGGCATCCCCACCTTCGTCAGGCCAGTGCGCAATCCGTTCTGCCCGGTGATGAATGAGGCGCGGCCGGCGGTACAGCTCTGTTCACCGTAATAATCCGTGAAAATCACGCCGTCCTTGGCGATGGAGTCGATATTGGGCGTGCGATAACCCATCAAGCCATTGGTGTAGGCGCTGAGGTTCGACTGGCCGATGTCGTCGCCCCAGATGATGACGATGTGCGGCCTCTTAGCCAAATCAGCCGACGCTTGACGCGCGCCGCAGAACGTCGAAACACCCACGAGAATCAGACCGATTATCGCTGATTTGAACGTTCCCGCCGCCATGGCCGCCCCCTAAAATCGCGCATCAACATCGAAATAAGACGATATTTTCTCGCTCGCGGCAAGGTCGTCGCCATAATTTCGCGGCGGCCACGATCAAAAATGATCGTCTTCCAGATGCGAGGACGCGGCGCTTTGGGCAGGAGTTTAACGCGCCTCGCGCGCCATCGTAAGCGCTGCCCCACCGCGAATGACCCGATCAACGAAACGAAGGTTCAATGAAGCCCATTGCCGAATTTTTAAAGAGCACGATCCTCGGCGGCCTATTGGTGCTGCTGCCCCTGTTGTTGTCGTGGGGTCTGCTCGCGAAGGCCTTCGACATCATCGTCAGAATGGCGACGCCTCTCGTCCGTCTTCTTCCAAGTAGCATTTTGGTGGAGGCGCCGCGACTTAAGGAACTGGCGGCTGCCGTCCTGCTCATTACCGCATCGTTCATTTTCGGGATGCTGTTGCGCGCGGCGTTTTTCAAAAATGTCATAGATTTGATGGAGAGCCACACGCTCGGTCGCTTTCCTGTTTACGCGGCGCTGAAAGGTCTCGTGTCGGAAGCCTTGCAACCCGAGGCGGCGGGAGGGTTCAAGCCGGCGATGCTATTGCTTGCCGAAGGCATGCAACGCCCGGCCTATGTGATCGAAGATCATGGAGACGGCAATTTAACCGTGTTTCTTCCTTCCGCGCCAGCGGCCTTCTCTGGCATGGTCCATGTCGTATCGCGGGACAGGGTCGTCTTGCTCGACGTCAAACTCATCGAATTGATCCAGAGCATCGCGCGATATGGAGTGGGACAGCGCGACCTGCTGAAGAAGAAGCCAAACGATGCGAGAGACGATGATACCGTTCCTCCGTGGCATTGAGTGACGGAAGCAGGGGCAGCCGGTCTGCTGGCGAATCGCGCCGTTGGGCCAAGTCGAACTTCATGAGGGCGTCAAATGACATTCGATCGATTGGTTTTTTGGTCCGGGGTCTGGAATATCGGCCTTGGATTAACTCTGATCACGCCGCCAGCCGTGCAATTGCTCGGAGTGCAAATTCCCAATCCGTTCTGGCCCTTGATCGTCGCGGGATTTCTTTGGTACTCGTCGGCGACCCTGATTGTAAGTTCTCGCGACGTGGGACGATTCGCATCCATCATTTATTGGGAGGCGCTATTGCGTTTTTTCGCGGTGACCGCCTTGCTCGCATACGGTTTCACATATGTTGGCGTGTTGCCGGCGGCGCTGTTCGCGATCACTGATTTTGCATGGGGCGCCATCTGTATCATTGGGGTGCGGCGCGTCACGGGACGGTCTCACACGTCCCTGTTGCTAAATAGCGGCGGCTAAGCGTCGCGCGAGATCGATCGCCAGGGGCCTTGCTTGTCAGCCGCCGGTCAAGGCGCCACTATAATCCACGCTGAAGGCCCATCATGAAGATGGGCTTAATGGGGAGGTTTGCAATGAGATTCATGGCGATGATGGGATTGGGATTTTGCGTGTTCGTCACCGGCTTGACCTTGCCGACGACCGACGCTGACGCGTTCGTATGCGCCCGGGGAGTTTACCGTGCCGGTTGCGTTGGGCCGGGCGGCGCTGTCGGCGTGCGTCGCGGCTATTATGGCGGCGCGGTTGTTCATCGCGGATATTACCATCGTGGCGTCGTTGTTCGGGGTCGCCGTTGGTGAGGGCGACACAGGGCCGCGCGCCTCTATTTCGCGGCGGAGCCGCCACGGTTGCGCGACAGAACTTAGTCTAAGTTAGTCTAACCTATCATGGCGCGCGACCTCGGCGCCGCCCGCAAAGGGCTGGACGCACGGAGTCGCGCGCTATTTCCAACGGGTCGCTCCATGTCCGCCTGGCGAGAGCCGCTCCTCTTGTATGAGTCTCCAGCGAAGCTGAAACCCCGGCGGAGAGGCGGGCCATTCGACAAAAATATCCGCGCTTGGACAGAGATCATTCGCGAAGCGAAATGGAGTCTGATTCGCCGACGAAGGCGCGCATCAGCCAGATGAAGAAGAACAAGCTCGCCAAACAACCCGGCAACGTCAGGTTCATCGGATTACGTAAGGGCGTCGGTAGATTAAAATGGATGAAGGCGGTCGCGTGCGCGAAGCGCGGAAAACCAGCGTGGCGCTGGCTTGATCGGCGCCGCGGAATGCGGGTGTTTTCTGGCGCCGGCACGGTTGAAATTTCCTTTCGAAAGGGCATGTTTCGGGCTTCAATCACAGAAGGGAGGAACTCTCATGGAGTTGCTCACAACCAACGTGATGGACGCAACGGGACTGGATCCTTCGATCGCCAAGGCGGCGATCGGTCAGGTGTTGTTGTTCCTGCGCGGTGAAACGCCGCTAGGCCATGTCGCCGAGTTCATCGACAAAATGCCGGGGGCTCACGAGGCCGTCGAAGCGGCGGCCGCGCATGGCGACGGCGGCGTCACCGCCGCTATCGAAGGAATGACGAGCTTCATGGGGCGGGGGCGCGCGGACACCAATATCCTTGCGGGCAGGCTCGTGGATCTCGGCCTCGACGAGACGCAGATCAAGCGACTCGTGAACCAAATACTGACGCGGGCCGAAGCGGCGGTGGGCGCCGAAGGCGCCGCGAAGATCAGGGCGATACTGCCTGCCCTCGACGAACGCTTCGACCGGAAGGGCGGCGCGACGCACGCGGCACAAGGCGCAAGTAGCGCGACAAGCGGCAATTAGAACAACGCTTCGGAAACGTGACGCGGCCCAGTCTCCGCGTTACGGAAGGCCACAGCAACCGCGGCGCGTAAACCGAGAGCGCCGGTTGATTTCAACCACGTAAATTCAGTTGTGACGGCGATTGGCGGAGGAGGCGGGATTCGAACCCGCGATACGGTTTCCCGTATACACACTTTCCAGGCGTGCGCCTTCAACCACTCGGCCACCCCTCCGCGCGGGCTTTCGCCCGAGGCGTTCATTTTGAACGCGAGCGCACTATATTCAGACGCCCGCCAGTTGCAAATGTTTCCGCGCGGCGAACCGATTAAACTGGCGAAATTCACGTGCGGGGCGCCGTGGACAGACATGTCTCCCACGCGTATAGTCGAGACTTCGCCGCTCGCGCTCGCCCTGGTCATGCTTCGATTGTTGATTCGTTTCATGGGCCTCGCGCTATTGGCGGGGGGCTTTGTCTCCCTCGTCGTCGACGGCGCGCGCTCTCTCGCGGGCGGCAGCCTATATGTGACGACGCTCGCATCGGTCCTGCAGGCGCTATGGCCGGTCGCTTTTCAGGCGCTGCGCTCGGCGGTCCTCTCGCGCTTGCCTACATTCGTTTGGGATCCGCTGCTGGTCTTTCTTCTGATGACGCCGGTCGGCGTCGCCTTGTGCGGCCTCGGCGCGGCATTCATCGTGCTTAGCCACAAACATCACGCTCTCGTGGGCTATCCGCCAGAATAGGTCGATGCGGCTCCCACGCGGCCGCGTTCGCGAAAAAGGGACCGCTTGGCGATCTCGGGGAAGCCCATATCTATCCCACCTCAGCGTTCGACCAGCCCTGGGAGGCGAAGATGTCCACATTCGATTGGCTTTTTGAACCGGAGGCGCCGCCGCCCGATCGACTGGCGCCGGTCTTCCATGGCGTGCGCCACTTCATCACGGGCAGGCCGCTCGACCCGCCATTTCCCGCGACGACGGAGCGCGTGCTGTTCGGAATGGGCTGTTTTTGGGGCGCGGAACGAAAATTTTGGATGGCCGGCGAAGGGATTCACGTAACCGCGGTCGGCTATGCCGGCGGAAAAACGCAAAATCCGACCTATCGCGATGTTTGCACGGGACGAACTGGCCATGCCGAGGTCGTCTTGGTCGTTTACGATCCCTCGGTTTCGCCGTTCGCGCGGCTGTTGCGGTTATTTTGGGAAAGCCACGATCCCACCCAGGGGATGCGCCAGGGCAATGACGTCGGCGCGCAGTATCGCTCGGTGATTTTCGCCTATTCCGCCGCCCCGTTGGAAGAGGCGCGAGCTTCGCGCGCCGCCTATCAGAACGCCCTCGCCAAACGCGGTTTTGGCTCGATCACCACGGAAATCGCTCCCGCTCCGCCTTTCTATTACGCGGAGGAAGAGCATCAGCAATATCTCGCCAAAAATCCTGACGGCTATTGCGGACTCGGCGGCACCGGCGTCTCCTGCCCGGTTGGGACCACGGCCTAGAATCGACGGCTGAACTATCGGGGAGAGATTTGGTTGGTCGGATGTGCTCGCGCGGATCTCGCGCGAGCACTTGGCGATTTCATGCAACGGCAGCAGTCTCGGTTCGCCGCACTAGCAAACCCAGTTCCAAGTGCCGTACCACCACCGCCAGCACGGGCCAACGCCGTAAGGCCACCAGCGACCACCCCAGAATCGTCGCCCGCCGCCGCCATGCCAACCGCCGCCACCGCCATGCCAACCACCGCCGCCGTGCCAACCGCCGCCGCCGCCGTGGCGCGCAGTTGGCGCCGGTAGTTGAGCCGTTCGCGAATGACTTCGGCCAACCGTTCCAACAC